>JALYIG010000120.1 GCA_030775885.1 Acidobacteriota bacterium
CTCATTCGGATGGTAACGCAGACCCCGTTTTCGCTGTGTCCGTTCCCCCGCAAAGTGTGGCAAATTTGCCACACTCCGAATGTGGAAAACTCGTTATAACCTTGAATTGCGTAACACTCGGAGCACCTTTTTTGGCCCAGAACGCGCATTGCGAGCAGACAATCCGGTCTGAAATCGACTTCCGCGGGATCGGCCTGCACTCCGGCGCTGAAGTCACGATGCGTCTCGTTCCCGCTCCCGCCGGATCCGGCATCGTTTTCCGACGGACTGACCTCGACAACTTCGAAATCCCGGCCAACGGCCGCAACGTCGCCAGGGTCTCCTACGCCACTTCGCTCATGCGCGGATCGGTCCTGATCTCCACCACCGAACATCTGCTCAGCGCGCTGATCGGCTTCGGCATCGACAACGTCATCGTCGAAGTGGACAACCTCGAGCTGCCTATCCTCGACGGCAGCGCCCTGCCCTACGTCGAAGAATTCCAGCGCGTCGGCCTCAAACAGCAGCGGCGCAAGCGCGAGTACATGCGCATCCTGAAGGAAGTAGAGGTGCGCGAAGGCACCAAGTTCATCGGCGTCTACCCCGGCCAGGGCTACGGCATCGACTACACCATCGACTTCCCCCAACCCATCGGCTCGGCTACATTCCGCGGCGACCTGGAGACCGGCGACTATGCCAGGCTAATCGCTCCGGCACGCACCTTCGGCTTTCGCGAAGACGAGGCCAAGCTCCGCGACATGGGCCTGATCCGCGGCGCGACGGATGCCTGCTGCATCATCCTGACCAAGGACGGCATACAGAATGGTCCGCTGCGTTTTCACGACGAGTTTGTTCGTCACAAGGTGCTCGACCTGATCGGCGACCTGGCCCTCGCCGGCCGCCGCATTCAGGGCAGCGTCATCGCCGAGCGCGCTGGCCACGCCATGCACACTGCGCTGGTCCAGCGCTTGCTGCGCGACCGCTCCGCCTGGGAGCTGGCGCACGTCTACGACGAGCAGCCGGAATTGGCCGTCGCCGCCCACGTTCTCGTGGCACCACAACCCGCCCACGCGTAAAAATTCCGTTGCGCAGATTCACGGCATAATGGGAGTTGTGCTTCTCCGCTTAGCCACACTTTCAGACCTCTCCGCACTCATGTCCCTGGTGCGCCGGGTCGTGCCTTTGATGCGCGCCTCCGGCAACCTGCAGTGGGACGACGGCTATCCCAACGAGCACATCTTCGAGCGTGACATCGACGACGGCGAGCTCTGGGTAGCTGAGCCCGTGCCCGGCACTCTTGCCGCGGTCACCGCCATTACCACGGACCAGTCGCCCGAATACGCCGACGTCGGATGGGATATTCGCGAACCCGCCATCGTCATCCACCGGCTCGCGGTCGATCCCGACTACCGCGGCGCCGGACTCGCCGTCGCCCTGATGCAGCAGGCCGAGACCATCGCCCGTGAGCGCGGCATCCTTATCCTCCGCGTCGACACCAACACGCAGAATCCTGCGACCCAGCGATTGCTCCCCAAACTTGGCTATACGCTGGCCGGCGAGATTGGGCTGGCCTTTCGCCCCGGGCTGCGCTTCTTCTGTTACGAAAAGCGCCTCGCACCGGCGCCTGACGCACAGTCGGCCTCGGGTCTGCATGTCGCCGCCATCGGCCTTGGCTCCAATCTGGATTCTCCGTATGGAGACCGCGAAGCCAACCTCCGCGAAGCTATTCGCCGCATCGCCGCGCTCGGACGCATCCGCGCCGTCTCTTCGTTCCGAGACACGGCGCCCATAGGGCCCATCCAGCCGCGCTATCTCAACGCGGCCCTGCTGCTCGAAACTGGCCTGGAACCCGTCGCCCTGATGCGCGTCCTGCTCGCTATCGAGCGCGAAATGGGACGCAATCGCGCCACCGGAACGCCGAAAGGCCCGCGCATCATCGATCTCGACTTGCTGCTATGGGACGACGCTGTCCTGACTACGGTGGAACTCACTCTGCCACATCCAGCGATGACCGAGCGTCGATTTGTGCTCGAACCGCTCGCCCAAATAGCTTCGGCGATGGTCCATCCCATCTCTGGTCGAACCATCGCCGATCTTCTCGACAGCGTTGTTGCGCAACCCTGATCCGCTACTTCACCGCATTCGGGTAGAGGTCGGGAATTGGGGCCGTCAACCCAGTTTCCTTCTCCGGGTGAGGGAAGGGTTTGCGCGGCATCATCTGGTCGCGCTCGCTGGTGTTGTAGAGGAAGATCGCTTCCACCACCGCTGCCTGGGCGAGGTCCGCAGGATGCAGGCGATCAACGGTGTCCATGTCCGAGTGATGCGTCCGCGTCTCATAGTCCATCGGGTCCTGAATGAACTGGAAGCCCGGCAGACCCATGGCATCGAACGACTGGTGGTCCGTTCCGCCGGTGTTCTGGTAGCTGATGGTCGACACGCCGAGGTCCTTCAACGGAGCGATCCACTGGGCGAAGATCGATCCGATGGGAATGTTCTCCTGCGTGTAGACTCCGCGAACCTTACCGGTGCCATTGTCCAGGTTGTAGTAGGCATCGAGCGTCTCCCACTCCTTTGTCGTGGTCAACGCGCCATGCCGACGCATATAGGCTGGAGTAGTGGCCGGCTCTGGCGGGGTGGGATCGGCGAAGGTGCCGAAGTGCTGCTTCGTGTACCCCAGCGAGCCATACTCGCCCTCTTCTTCGCCCGACCACAACGCGATGCGGATGGTCCTGCGCGGCTGGATGCCCAGCGTCTTCAGGATGCGGACAGCCTCCATCGCAACCACTGAGCCCGCGCCATTGTCGGTCGCGCCTGTGCCGGAGATCCAGCTATCCAGGTGGCCGCCCACCATCACCACCTGGTCTTTCAGTTTGGGATCGGTGCCCGGAATCTCCGCGACGGTGTCGTAGCCATGCTCGTGATCGCCGATGAACTTCGCTTCGATGTTTACCTCCAGCGTCACCGGCACGTGGTTGTCGAGCATGCGCGAGAGGCGGTTGAAGTGCTCGATCATCATCACCGCGTTGGGCACCGGGACTGCGTTCTCTTTCTTCTGCGCGCTCTGCGCCAGGTTCGCTCCGTTGTCGTCGAAGATGATCCCCGTACCTCCGCCACTGCCGCCGTCGCGGCCTGGAGTCAGGATCGCAATCACGCCTTCGGCTGCCATCTTCTGCACCGCTTCCTTGCGCGCCTGGCTCGCTTTCAGCCGGGCCGCCAGGGCTTCGCGATTGCGCGGAGCGCCGATCGTCACCGGCGAAGTCTCCATGTCCTTCAACTCCGCATCGGTGTAGCGGTGGAAGAGTGGGTCGGTGATATCCGGCGTTGGCCGTGCGACGCCTAGCAGCACAATCTTCCCCTTGAGCTTGCCCGCGTAAGAATCGATGTTCGGCGTCTGCGTCAGGTCGATGTGCACGACTTCGCCCGTGACCGGCCCGTTGGTGGCCGGCGACCACGGCGCTGCCTGCGCCCACATCGGCTCGGGATCCGGCGACACCATGCGCACCCAGGTATTGATCTGCTGCCAGCCCATGCCGAACTCGCCCCAATCCTCGAGGTGCGCCTTGTCGAGGCCAATCTTGGTCAGCGTGTCGCGCGTCCACGCATTCGCCTTCGCCATGTTGGGCGAGCCGGTCAGCCGTGGGCCAATGCCGTCGTTCAATGCCTGGGCGAACTGCATCACATGCGAGTGCTTCAGACCCTCTTCGCGAATGCGCGAATACATGGTGAGATCGAGTTTCTCCGTCGCAGGCTGCGGGCCGTAATATTCGGGGATCTCCGGCTTGGCCGGTGCGGCCACCGCTGGCTTGGGATGGTCCTTATCGGCTGCGACAACGGGCAGCGTCAGCGTCGCAAGGGTAAACAAACAGCAACTCCACGACGCAAGCGTGCGGGCAGACTTCATCAGGTATTTCCTCCGGGAGATTTGGCGTGCGTAAAACGAGAGTAGCAAAGTCCGGCCGCGATCACTTCGTTTCCGGCGGAACCGGATAGGCTGGAGGCGCGTCGGGGAACGTGATGACGATGTGCTCGAACACCACACCGGGATCGCGATAGATCAGCCGCAGCGTGTGCTTTCCCGGCGTGAGAGCGCCCAGCGGAAGGGTCGTAACCGCGGAGTTGCGCAGCACATTCTCCGCCCAACCCGAATCGCTCGGACCGTCGCCCGCGGCCTTTCTCGGAACAGCCGAGGGTGTCAGGTCCAGCGCCACCGGCACGCCGCCATCCAGCGCAACCGCATAACGCAGACGGTGCTCGGAATCCACAGCAAAGGTTGGGAGCATATGCAGCGCCAGAGTGGCTGGGCCGGAGGTGGTGGTGGCAAAGTCGTATTCCATCCAGGCCGTGTCCTGCGGCCCGGAAGTCGCCGCCGCATTATCGGCGTTCGCTAGCAAGCCCGGCGATCCATATTCGATCGAGTCGCCAGAGATGCCCAGGTCTGGCAACACATGCCAACCACTCGACGCAGCCGCTGACGCTAAATCATGCTTCCGCGAAAAGTGCGACGCGTTGATCGATACGGTGGCCCGCTGCTCGTGAAATCCCGAAGGCTGCGCAGCCGGGTGCGCGATCGCAGGCGAGTCGTCCGCACCCCAACTGGGCGGTAGCGGGGTCTTCGCATCCGCTTCGGTCGCAGTGAGTGGCATCTCGAACACATGCCTCTCGCGCGGCGCTGCCGACATCATGCCGTCCCACTTGCCGCCCGCGATTGAGTTGTACTTCGCCGTCAGTTTCTGAATGGTGTCATACGCCGCTCGCGCGCGCGTAGCATCCGCCTTCATCGCATCGAAGTTCAACTGTGCCGCGTCCAGATACGACAGATCGGTTGCGAGGAACTTCTCATTCATCGCCGCCGCGCCCTCGATCGGATAACCCACCAGTTCGAAGAACGCGGGCCTGGTCTGCTGAGGCAATGATTTCGCGATCTCGGACTCATCTTCTCGAAGCTCGCTCCAAGCCGCAGCGCGTCCACGATTCTGGTCCGGCTCAACGCCTGTGCCCCACGCCAGCGGATTGAAACTGGTTCGCTGTACGCCATCGTTGTATCCGTTGAAGCCCATGAACTCCGGCCGGCGAATAAAGTTCAGCGCGTAGTACCTGGTCATCAAGTCCGCGATCACACCCGAATGGCCAGCGGGGAACTGCTCGTCTGCCCACTGCGACAAAAACTCCTGCTGGCTTATCTTTGCCATGCGCGGCTCATCGGTCGCCAACTGCATGAAGTAATCGATGTCGATCTCGGCCGGCTTCAGGTCCCCCACATTGAGGATCCAGTATTTCCGCGCGCCGTGATCGTACGCCTTGGTCAGCTCCTCCTGCAGCAACGCCGGCGGAGTCGTGCACAGCCACAGATAATCATGCGGCGCGCCCCAATAGCTGACGTGGTAGTACACGCCCGAGCCGCCTGACCGCTTCTGCTCGGCCGCATTCGGCAACTCGCGAATGTAGCCGTAGTTGTCGTCGGTCCATCCCAGGGTCACATCGTCGGCAACCTTCATCCCCTCGCGATACAGATCGAGCGACTCCTTATATAGCCAGATCACCTGCGGCACCTTCGCAATATCGCCATCTTTGGGACCAGCCACCCGCGCAGCAAGCAGCTTCCGCTGCGCTGTCATCACGTCTTCGACGAGCTTGGCCTTCACCTGCGGCGTCCCTTCCGCCTCAAGCCCCGAGTCATGCAGGCCTCGCAGTCCCACGGTGTAGAAGTTCTCGAACCTGCCATTCTCCGCCAGCCGCTTATCCCAATACGTATTCATTGCTGCGCTGTTGGTCTGGTAGTTCCATGGGCCGTCGCCTTTCGGCGGGGCCGCCTCGCTCCACTCGCCCACGTTGTTGCGCAGCAGCGCCTCGGAGTGCGAGCTGCCCATCACGATGCCCCACTTGTCCGCGAGCTTCGCATTCTCCGGCACCGCGTTGAACGCCAGCGATCCTGGGTGCATCGCGGGCCACAGCGAATTCGCATGCAGCCGCAGCAGCAGCTCGAACACCCGCTCATACGTGCGCGGCCCAATGTTGCCTTTGCCTTTGTCTACTTCTGGGTCCATCTTCTTCGCCGCCCACGGCCGCAGACCCCAGTCCTCGTCGTTGAAGAAAATGCCGCGATATTGCACGGAAGGCGGATCCTGGACATGCATTCCCGGCTGCACATACACCGCCGTATGTTTGGCGACCGGAACATCCGCCCACCATATCCACGGCGACACGCCCATAGCGCGCGACAGCGCAAACAGCGCGTAAGCCGTGCCCCGCCGGTCGCTCCCGGCAACCACCAGCACCATCCGCACACCTGGCAATATGCGTGCGGGCGGATTCACTATCGTCACCGTCTCCGCCGCTTCCCACTTGCCGTCCACCGCAGTCGTCGCCAGCGCATGCGCCGCGCGCAGGCGATCTATCTCGGGCGAATTACCCAGCACGCCTGCAACAATCAGGTTCGCCGGTAGTGGCGCTCGCAGCGAAGTCAACATCCGCGGTCGAACTCCTGTCACTTGCTCCACATCGCGGGCGAACGCCGCCGCGGCAACCCGCACCGTTTCCGGGTTCCCCGGCGCAACGTAAATCGCCGCCGGCTTCCCCTTCGCCACAAGCGGAAAATCCGTTGCCTCCGCAGGCCGGTCCACTGCAACCCAGCTTGCCGCCAACATGGGCACCGTCGGGCTTTGCGCGGCGCAGACGGCCGCGAATAGAACGGAAAAAGCGAGTCGAGCTGGAATTTGCAACGCAACACCTCGAAGAACGCGGCGAAGCCCTGTCACGTCCGTGGTCCAGTATATTGCGGGCATTTTCCTCCCAGGTATGCGCGCACATGAGTCCGGCGAATTGGTCTGAGCTCGCTCACTGGCGGAGGGTAACTCGTTCTTAGAACGTAGGTAACGCACCTTTCGGATCCTTCGTAACAAGAGGGGGAAATTCGTGCCACGTGTGTCCCAGATCACAGTTGTTGAGCCAATTTCGAGCCTAAGGTTGCGGCAACCTCATCCAGCAGACGAACCCGCCTCAACGCGAAGCGACGAGGTTCATCTCGTGAAGAAAGATTACTCATTCAGAAAAAATAGGAGCAACACTTGAAAAAATTATTGGCTTTGGTTCCATTGTTCTTTCTAGTTTTAACCCTCGTCCTAACGCCAGCGGCATTCGCGGATTCCCTAACGTTCAACACCTACACATCGCCAAGCGTTGGCACTGCGATAAACTCTAGCGGTTTTTTCGTCCTCTGTTGTGGACCAGGTTCTGACCTTTACGGAGCGAATGCTTCCGCCTCTGGTTCGTCTCTTTCGGCGTCAGGTGCGGGGTATTCCGATGCAGGGGAAGTTTTGTTCTTTGAAGGCGGGCTCACGCTCGGACAGCTTGAAAGCGTGTCCGTCTCCACTTCAGGTTCGCCACTTGCAGTCAATTTGTGGTTGGATACCGGTGGTGATGGCAAGTTCTTCACTCTCGGCGGTCTATCCGGTTATGAGTTCACAGGCTTAAACGGTGACAGCTATGCAGGCTGCGGAGCTCCATCACTCAATGCGGGGTCGTCCTGTTACATGCTCGGCGGAGATGGTGCCGGAGGTACGTTTACACTGGCACAACTTCAAGCAGGTCTTGATCCCGGCATTAACGCAAATACTCCGGTCGCCTTATGGCTTGGGATTACCAATCCCGGCGGTCAAACATTTAGCGCTGAGGTTGGCAACATTACTATCGGAAAAGCCAGTCCGACCCCTGAACCCTCCGGCCTACTGCTGCTTGGCACAGGCCTTTTCGGCCTAGCCGGCTTGGCGCGCAGACGTCTCTTCGCGTAGCAGAATCGCCTTCCCCATTCCTTCCTGGGAGCGCAGAAGACCGCGCTCCCTTGTTTTTCTTGCTACTTGGGCGACTGCTGCGGCCGGTCTTCCCCTGCCTTGTGCTCTGGCGCAGGATGGTGGCCCCAGTCGAACCGCCGCCCCAGTATTCCTTTCACAATCAGGTGGTCGGTCGCCGCCGTCGGTCCCACGCCCACGCCGATGTTGATTTCCCACTTCGGCGACACGTTCAGGTCCGTCACGGCGAAGATCTGCTGCTGCTGATCGTGCAGCCCATCCCACTTCCACAGGCGGCCGTAATCGGCGTAGTACTCCACACCAACATTCACCACTTTGGTCACGTCGTAGCCTACCTTCACGCCGGGTGTAAAGATGAAACCCCGGTTTACATCCGGCCCGTGCCACGTGCGCTCCACTGCAGGATTGAAAGCGAAGTACCAGCGGCCCAGCGTCTTGTCCACAATTGGCCGAATCTCCCAGGTCCACGTATCCGGCGAGTACACTGCCCGCTGATACCCTATTTCCATGGACAGACTAGCTCCCACCTTCCAGTGCCAGCTATCCGGCACCCGCACGCGCGGACGGATATGGTCGCCCACCCACTGCACGCCATGTCCCGCCTGCTCGCTGGTGAAAATGTAGAAGCCCACCTCGGACCACTTGGTCAGCCCCTGCGTCAGCTCGATCGTTTCGTGTTCCTGATGGTTCGTCGGATACACGCCGTCGATGGTGTTCTTCTGTCCTTCAGGAGTGAAGTTCGAATGCAGCTCCACCATCAGATTTCCGGGCGGCACAGTGTCCGCGCCGTAGACCTGAATCTCGTAGTTGCCCTGAGCGCGTGCGCATGCAGCAGAGGCAAGGAGGAGCACTAGCAGGGCCAGGATCGCGCGGAAGTTGTGCATAAGGGATAGCGAAATCATATCCTGCGCCGTCCCGATTGTTCTGAACCGAAATTAATCTCGCGAGCGAAGTGACTGGCCGCCAGCAACCGCCCCCAGAATGATCAGCGGCTCTTTGCCGTTTACGACCGCAGCTGGCAATGGCACGTCCAGCGAGTCGTGCGAAATATCCTGCTGGCACGCGAACAACCGCATATACGCTCGCCGCTCTCCCGCTACCTGATCGCGAATCGTCCCCAGTAGCGCGGGATACATCGCCTCCAGCGCATCCAGCACGCCGCGCACCGTCACTGGCGCGGCCACCATGACACGCACCTCATATCCGGGGATATGGGCCAGCACGCGCAGATGAGCAGGAAGTTCAACGCGAATCTCAGGCATAGCTCCACAGTCTAGTCTGAGCACCCGACCTCTCGCACCACACCTCGAACCTCGAACCTTGTACCTCGAACCTGGTTAAGCCTATCCTTCTCCGTATGAAGAAGATGGATCGCCGCCGTTTCGTTCTCACCACCGCCGCAGCCGCCGCAAGCCTCAGGAGTTTTGCCCAATCCCCTTCCGGCCCCGCCCAATCCGTAAAGATCGCCTTGCATCCAGACCAGCCCGGCCCTGCAATCCCGGCGAACTTCGTCGGCCTCTCATTTGAGACGCAGCAGCTCTCCGACCCTACCTTCTTCTCCCCCGCCAACACTGGTCTTATCGCGCAACTCCGCGCGCTCGCTCCGCACGGCGTCCTGCGCCTTGGCGGCAATACCTCCGACTACGGCTTCTGGAAGCCCACTGCTGCGTCCGTCCCGCCGCCCCGCGCCAAGCGCGAGTACAAAGTCGGCGACCCGCCGCCGGACCTCACGTACGCCGTTACACCTGAGGCCGTCCGTAACCTGCGCGCCTTTCTCGACGCCAGCGGATGGACCTGCCTCTACGGCATCAATCTCGGAACCAACACGCCCGCCCTCGCCGCAGAAGAAGCCGCCTTCGCCGCGAAGACACTTGGCACAAAACTTGAATATCTCCAGGTGGGTAACGAGGCGGACCGCTTCGGCACCACCATCCGCGACCCGAAAACCTGGACCGCCAATGCCTACTTCGACGAGTGGATCAGCTTCGCCAACGCCATCCGCGCCGCCGTGCCCACGGCGAAGTTCGGCCTTCCCGACACTGCCGGCAATCCCGAATGGTACGCCGTTGTGGTCGATCGCCTGCTGGCTCTACCTGAACACGCTCGTCCCGACGTCGCCGCCCTCACGCATCACTACTACCTCACCGGGCCGCCAT
>JALYIG010000121.1 GCA_030775885.1 Acidobacteriota bacterium
TCGGAATCAAGCTATGGGCTACATCGACAAGAACCTCAACGCGGGCGAGACCGTCCTCTACGAGACGCGACTTCACTGGATCGTTATGCTCCGGTCCATCATCCTGGCCTGCGTTCTCGCCGTACTCGCTGGATTGGCCTTCTACTATCCTCAGACCAATGCGTCGCTCGACGCAAACACGCTACACCTTCTCCAAATCGCGGGCGGTCTCTTTCTCATTGCAGCTCTTATGGTGGTTCTCATCGGACTCGCCCGTAGGAACGCAACCGAGATGGCCGTCACCAATCACCGCGTGGTGGTAAAACTTGGCCTCATCGGTCGTCGCACCATCGAGATGGTCTTAAACAAGGTCGAAAGCATCGAGGTGAAAGAGAGCACCTTCGGCCGTATGCTGGGCTACGGCACCATCATCGTCATCGGTAGCGGCGGAACACTCGAGCCCTTCCAGCGTGTGGCTCATCCGATCCAGTTCCGCAGCGCGGTGCAGCAGCAGATTGAAAAGCTGCCTTAGTCAGGCCGGACGCGCAGTTTTTCTCCGCATCATCTCCGCGCGCAGCGATTTTTCGCATCCAACCACCAGGAGAACAGCATGTTCACGTCTGGATTGGTTGGCATCATTGTTACGCTCGTGGTTATCGGTCTACTGCTGTACCTGGTCGACCTGATCCCGATGGATCGCACCATCAAGCAGATCATCCGAATCATTGTGATCATCGCAGTCGTCATTTGGCTGCTTCAGGTCTTCGGCCTCATCGGATCGCTAACCGGCCTCTTCCATTCAGGGCCCGTCCGCACGCATTGATGCTGGCTAAGTATCGTTCCACAAAAGCTTCAGTGCCCCATCCATCGCGACTTTGCGATGGGTGGGATGTAAGACTCTTTACTCACCGCGCCGGCGAACGTACCTTCTTCCAATCAACTCGTACTCTCCGCTGAGCACGCGCGCAATCGCCTCGGGATAGGCAATGTGTTCCTGCTCCAACACGCGCGCCGACAGGCTATCGACGCTGTCGTCATCCAGCACCGGCACCGTCCGCTGCACCACGATCGCGCCGTGGTCCACCGCCTCGTCGACAAAGTGTACGGTGCATCCCGCCACTTTCGCGCCAAACTCCAGAGCCTGTCCCTGTGCGTCCAGTCCCGGAAACGACGGCAGCAGTGACGGATGCACATTCAGTATCCCGTTTGGAAACGCCCGAATAAATTCAGGCGTGAGAATCCGCATATATCCCGCCAGGCACACCAGGTCCACCCTGTGTTCCCGCAATCGCGAGATCACCTCCGCATCATGCTCGGCGCGCTTGTGTCCTGCTGAAGGCACAGCGATCGCAGCCAGGCCCATCTCGCTCGCGAGCTTCAGCCCCGGCGCATCGGGCTTATTCGACAGCACCACCACGATCTCGGCGTCTGCCAACCGCCCATCGCGGATCGCGTCGGCAATCGCAACAAAGTTCGAGCCTCGTCCGGAGAGCAGAATCCCAAGTCGCTTCAACCCTTGCTCCGCATCGCAACCCGCTCCGCTCTCTAGTGCGCAGTCGCTGTCTTCACTGCCGGTTTCTTCACCGTCGTCGCTTTTGCAGACGCAGCCTTCGCCGGAGCGGCCGCGCCAGCCTTCGCCATAACCTGATCGATAGCCTGGTACAGCAGCGACACGTCGGTCACGTGAACCCATTCTTTCGCTGAGCACACGATGATCGTCGGCGTCTGGTTCACGCCCACCTTCTCGCCCAGCACCTTGTCCGTCTGGATTTCCTTCATCAACTCACCCGACGGATCAGCCACGAACGGCATCTGCAGCGAGTGCGACTGGAAGAACCGCCGGGTGAACGCAATCATGTCGTCCTTGTTGGTAATTCCGGTCTGTGCCGCGAACACCGCCCCGCGATATTCGTCTGCCACCTTCGGCGACACCTTGACCTGTAGATAACGCGCCCACACCGCCCCGTCCAGGCTTCCCAGCACCTGATGCTGCGGCAGCGGAAAGTCTTTCTCTTCGAGCGGAATGTTGTAGTGCGCCACTGCCTGGTGCACGATCGGGAAAGCATGCGCGCAGGCCGGGCACTGCAAATCCTGCCACTCGATGATGGCCACCTTCGCCCCCGCCGGCGGCTTGAACGCCGAGGTGTCCTTGAAGGTACCGCCCTCCTGCCCCATGGTCGTCTGCGCCAATACCGGCGCGGCAGTCAGTCCAAACGCAGAAAAAAAGAAAACAGCCGTCGCGACCGCGACAACCCGGGAACGCATCCACTTCATATCCATCAGGCGCAAATCCTCACCCAACCATGCTAACAAACCATGCCCGGCGACTTGCAACGTCTTGCTCAAGGATCCGGATTAAACCGCGGTCTTCAGTCGCGAGGATCCATCCTCGAAAGGCCAACGATGCGATTGATCCCCAACGCCTTCAGCGGAACTTTTTTCGGTTGAGCTCTAGTCCCCGGTGGTCATTCAGCTCTTCCACGAATGTCGAACCCTGCGGCTGATATGCAGCGAAATCCTGAGATGCTGCCCTAGGCTCCCGGTCGAACAAGCCCGGCTCCAATAAAATCTTTTGCGAATTTCCTGAGCAAAATCGCGTGTCAAGCCCCCAAGCCTCGCCAAAAACACGAATCCCCAATAACCACGCGCCTATTAGCCCAAAAGATAGTTGCCGGTTTCCCCGGTCCAAAAGCGTAAAATTAAAGGAGGGGAAAGATAGAAAATCGCGTCACGAGGGAAAGAAGGCACTGCTGACGCACCCTCCGTATTCTCTGTTCCTCCGTGATTCGTTCCTGGAACTGCCTTTTACCGAATGGTATCTAAGTCATTTGAATGCATATATTTTACTCTAACTTATTTAGAATCTTATATTTGTAAGCTTAGGTTTTCGCAAGGGTAATAATATACTTGACTGAGTGAACTCAGTGTGCTACCTTATTCTACATGGACAGCCCAAAGACATTACTCGAAGCCATTCAATACTTTAGCGATCCTGAGAACTGCCGCAAGTTCATGGTTGCCGTTCGCTGGGCCGATGGGATCGTGAAATGCCCTCACTGTGGCTCTGAGAAGGTCACATATCTCGTCAAGGCCAAGGTATACCAGTGCTACGGCAAGCACCCAAAGAGCAAGTTTTCGCTCAAGGTTGGCACCGTGTTTGAGGATTCTCCCATTGGCCTAGAGAAGTGGCTTCCCGCATCTTGGCTGCTATCCAACTGCAAGAATGGTATCTCTAGCTATGAGCTTTCCAAGTCCATCGGCGTGACTCAGAAATCAGCTTGGTTCATGCTCCACCGGATTCGTACTGCCATGCGTGAGGATCACGGCATTATGACGATGGGAAGCAACAATCAAAACCCCATCGAAGTGGATGAAACTTTTGTCGGCGGGAAAGCCAAGAATAAGCATCTCTCTGAGCGTCGCCAGAAGGAGCGGAAAACTATCGTGATGGGCATGTTGAACCGCGAGACTCGCCAGATCAGGGCCAAGGTGATTCCGAACGTGACACGCGAGACTCTACAGGCTGAAATCCTCGCCAACGTGGGATTCAACGCTCACGTCTACACAGACGGATGGGTCGGTTATGACAAACTGAGTGAGTACAAGAATTTCACCCATCGCACCGTGAATCACATCAATGAATATGTGAATGGGCAGGTGCACACTCAGGGTATCGAGAACTTCTGGAGCCTGCTCAAGCGTGGCCTGAATGGAACGTATGTGGCTGTAGAGCCGTTCCACATGGATTCATACGTGGATGAGCAGGTATTTCGCTACAATAATCGCAAGCAGAGCGATTCTAGGCGATTTGAGAAGGTATTATCGCAAGTAGCTGGTAAGCGTTTGACGTACGCTGAACTGACTGGGAAGGAGGAAGGGGCGACCTGCTAAACGGCAGGGCCGGGGGAAACGGAAACCCGTTTCTTCTTAGTTCGCTTCTCTTCCTCTAGTCGAGCTTTGATCGTGGAATGGGGTACGGCAACTAGCCGCCTCATAAAACTTGTGAACTGCGCGAAGTCTCCTTGAGCATCCTTGCCGGGAGAGTTTAGGCGACTCGCTTTAGGTTCAAGTCTCAAACAGGCATCCTCAAAAATGAGGATGCGCCCATGTGTCTCGAAAGTCAATCATTCCCCGAATACGTGTTCGAACTTACGGATAACGATTGCCGTTGCCGTGCTAAGAACTTCAAGTTGTTTAGCAACATCGACGTCCGAAGCAGCGGGGACTTCCTCAATAGATACCTGTACGGTAAATCCGCCATACGCCTTGATTTTCGTGAACACGTCGGAGTTTTCAATACCAAACCGAGCGTATATTGCGCCATCTTCGAATACGTTGGCATTGATAGTGTTTACGAAGGTAATGTTAGCGGGGGGGGTAGCTTCGACCAATACCGTATTACTGCTGAGATTCGCTCCGATAACATTCAATCTCCGATGTCTGTCCTTCCGTGCTCGGTCATGTATGACGAGAAGAGCAAGCCTGAGATGGGGTATCTCAGGACTGTCAAAAGGCTCACCAGCAGAGCAAGGCTGTATAGAACGGAGCCATGCTGCGAAGTCATCGGGGAGTGGGATGACCTTGGTACGGTGATCCTTGAATCGTTTCAAGGAGTCACAGATGGGAAACTCTATTCCTGTTGCGTCGGCGGAATTCTCGGAACCTCCCAAATTGATATAGACCTTCCACATAGCCGCGTCGAGTGCGGCTCGGAGTTGATAGAAATACTCGCCAACTTCGAGAGAAAGGTTGGGGTCGAGTTGCTTAGCATGGACAATTCTCAGGATGCCATTCCTGCTGTCCCTCATCTCATGCACAACGTCATAGGGTTCATTGTGAAGAAAGGTATGGCAAGCCGTTACGAAGGCTATCGCATGAGTGCCTGCTCTATCGATGCGCTTCCAGCATTCCTCAAACTTGGGCATCCATACAGGTTACCAGCGAACTATAATTGCG
Source organism: Acidobacteriota bacterium (assembly GCA_030775885.1). Lineage (GTDB taxonomy): Bacteria > Acidobacteriota > Terriglobia > Terriglobales > Acidobacteriaceae > Edaphobacter. Next base: position 4,936 of record JALYIG010000121.1, read on the forward strand.
CCCTATGACAGACAGAGAGATGATTCTGGAACTGGGTGAAGAAATTAATCGGCTGAAGAATGAACTTCACGCGTTTGCGGGTCTAATGACAGAGTTTCGTGTAACTGGCCCGGACGGACGAAAGCGTGAACCTCAGTGGAAGGAATCACTGATTCGGATTGCAGATGAACCAAGCCATCAGGCATTAGTTCAGATACGATCCGAGCAATTGCAGGCTGCAATTCCGCCTGAAGCTTCAGGATCAGTTCTGATTCAGGCTTTGCATGACTTTTTCTTAGAGGAAGCATCGGCACACTCCGGTATAATGATCTGAGTGGCGCAGACCGACCCCCTTTGGCGAGGGGGTTTTCTATTGCTCCATCTTACGCCCCGTCATTTGAGCGTATGGTGGGAACTGAATATCGACGGGCGCAGTTCCCAACGCCACATCCAACGCTAGCCCTGTCACGGCAGAAATACTATCCCATCTCTTCTCATACTCAGTCAAGTATATTATTACCTTCGCAAGATGCTGTAAAAGATAAACTTAGCGCCACCCACCCCCACCATGAGCGGCGGGCGAAAGGGACTTGGATGAGCATCAGCGAGAAAATCAACACCGACATCATCACTGCAATGAGGGCCAGGGAAGAGCATCGCCTCACCACCCTCCGCATGGTCAAGTCCGCCCTGCGCTCGAAGGAGATTGACAAGCGCGAGCCGCTCACCGACGCCGAGCAGAGCCAGATCCTGACCACTCTCCTCAAGCAGCGTCGCGAGTCGGTCGAGAGCTTTACCAAGGGAAACCGCCCCGAACTCGCCCAGAAAGAGCAGGCGGAAATCGCCATGATCGAGGCCTACATGCCCCAGGCCGCTGGCGAGGACCAGATTCACGAAATCGTCACCACCGCCATCGCCCATCTCGCCGTCACCGGAGGAGCCAAGCCGGGCCCCCGCGACATGGGCGCAGCCATGAAGTTGGTCCAGCAGCGCATCCTTGCCGATGGCCTCCGGGCCGACGGCAAACTGGTCTCCGAACTGGTGAAAACGGAGCTGGCAAAGTGAATCTTCAACCCTGTGTCCCCGCTCACGTTCCCGTAGAGCCCGGGCTCGATACAATAGGACCATGATCCGAAAGACTCGCCTTTACACGCCCGGCCCAACGCCTCTGCTGCCCGCTGCCCAGTTCGCCATGGCCGCGGCCGATATTCATCACCGTACGCCCGAGTTCCGCGCACTCTACACTCGCGTCCTCGCTCAGTTGAAGGAATTCGTCGGCACGAAAAGTGACGTCATCCTGCTATCGAGTTCGGGAACGGGTGCGATGGAAGCGTCCGTCTCCAACCTGACTTCGCCTGGAGATCGCGTCCTGGTGTTGACGGCCGGCAAATTCGGCGAGCGCTGGACGGCTCTTGCCAAAGCTTTCGGCTGCGAAGTGGATGTCGTGTCCGCCCCCTACGGCGAGACCTTCTCGCTCGATGCGGTCAAAGCCGCTCTCAAACTTGAGACCCGCTGCGTATTCATGCAGGCCACAGAGACTTCGACCGGCGCGCGCCATTGCATTCCCGCCGTCGCCAAGCTCCTTAAGGAGACCCACTCCGAGGCGCTGCTGATTGTTGACGCGATCACCGGTCTCGGCACTACGCACATCGATATGGATGGGCTCGGCGTCGACGTACTGATCGGCGGATCACAAAAAGCAGTAATGATTCCGCCGGGTTTGAGCTATCTTGCCGTCAGCCAGCGCGCCTGGGATCGCATGGAAGCGAGCTACAATCCGCGCTACTATTTCGACCTGCGCAAGGAACGCAAGAACGCAAAGAACGGCGAAAGCGCGTACACGCCGGCCGTAGCCTTGGTCGCTGCACTCGGCGCGGCGTTCGATTACATCGCTGGTCAGGCAGCAACGCCGGAGAATCCTGCCGGCGATCTTGCAGCCGGACGCATGAAACTAATCGAGAACGCCGAGACCATCGCCGCGATGACTCGCGCCGCAGTCCAGGCGCTGGGTATGAAGCTCTTCTCGCCCGATGTGCCATCAGCCGCAGCCACCGCCGTGATTGCTCCAGCAGGCGTGGACTCGGGCGTCATCGTCAAGGAACTGAAGTCGCGCTTTGCCTCGATCATCGCCAATGGACAAGGCGAGATGAAGGGCAAGATCTTCCGCATCGCGCACCTCGGGTTCTTTGACTACATGGACACCATCGCGATCATCGGGGCGCTCGAGCAGATCATCGCAAAATCGTTTCCGTCGCCCGGCTTCGCCTTCGGCAACGGCCTCATCGCCGCGCAAAAGGTCTACGCCGAGCGCTCTTCCACAGCAGCCGCCGACTCCGCCTGCATCTGCGGTCGCACCGACGCCTGTTGCTCGCTGAAGCACGCCGAATTCGGTGCCACGCTGGTGGGAGCCAAGTAACGAAACGTCCGTGAAAAAGTCATCCAGCGTCGCTGCTCCACTCCTGGCCTCTGCGGCCCTCGCCTTCCTTGCAGGCTGCCGCAAGCCGGAGATGCAGCGTTGCGTCGACCAGCACAACGTTGTGGTCGACGACAGCTTCTGTAAGTCACAGCCGCAGCAGCCGCAGCGAAACCCTAACGGTGGCTTTTACCCTGCTCCGTTTTTCTGGTACTACGGCGGATACGGTGGATTCGGACGCGGCAGCGTGGTCGGCGGCGGCGGATATGCGCCGACAACGGGCCATTCTTATTCGTCGTCGACGACGCGTGGCGGCTTCGGTAGCACGCACGCGAGCGGCGAAGGCGGACACGGCGGAGCCGGCGAATAATGCAGCGAATCTCCATCGCTCCTCGGCCTGACTGGCAGACCAAGGTCGAGTCCGTCGGTCTAACCTACCACTCGCCCGAGTTGATGGCGCCGCGCACCTATTGGGACGAATCCGCCTGCTACCAGTTCACCGCTGCCGAGGTCGAAACGCTAGAAGCTGCTGCGAACCAGATGCAAGAGATGTGCCTTGCCGCCGCGCAGCACGTCATCGACAACAAACGCTACGCCGAGCTCGCGATTCCAGCCGCTGCTGTGCCGATGATCGAATGGGCCTGGAACGCGGAGCCGCCTGCGCTCTACGGCCGGTTCGACTTCCTCTATAACGGCAGCCAGCCGCCGAAGTTGCTGGAGTACAACGCGGACACTCCGACCTCGCTGTTGGAAGCGGCGGTCGTGCAATGGCATTGGCTGGAAGATGTCGCTGACTCGCTCCCGTCGGAGCACCATTTTCTGCCGTTTTCTACCTCGAAGCCAGACCAGTTCAACTCGATCCATGAACGCCTGATCGCCAAGTGGAAGGACATCGCCTCGTACCTTGGCAAGCCCATCTACTTTGCCGGGACGGAGGAGCCGGAAGACGTTCTGACCCTGGCGTACCTGGAAGACACGGCGCAGCAGGCTGGGTTGACGACAGAACGCGTTGCCATGCTGGACATCGGCTGGAATGAGCAGCAAAACGCGTTTCTGGATCTGGACGAAAAGCGCATCGAATCCATCTTCAAGCTCTACCCGTGGGAGACGATGATGGACGAGAACTTCGCCCCGCAGGCTCTCGCGTCCTACCAGGCGATGCACTGGATCGAGCCGATCTGGAAGATGCTGCTGTCGAACAAAGGCATCCTGCCGATTTTGTGGGAGTTGTACCCGAACCACGCAAACCTGTTGCCCGCGTACTTCGAATCAACTGCGGGAGCCCGCGGGCTTCGCGACTTCATCCGCAAGCCGATCCACGGCCGTGAAGGAGCCAACGCGACGATCGTTCGCAATGGCGCTACTGTCGCCAGCACAGACGGACCCTACGACGGACCATGTGTGGTGCAGGCGCTTGCTCCAGATGCGATGTTCCCAGACGCGGCAAGTCAGCCGCGTTACCCCGTTCTGGGTCTGTGGATGATCGACCAGGAGTGTGGGGGAATGGGTATTCGCGAGTCCGGCGGCCCGATCACCGACAACCTGAGCAGCTTTGTCCCGCATTACTTTCGTTAGCGTCGCAAGGCATAATAAAAGAGACGCTCTTAACCAGATGCCGGCATGCAAGGTATCCTCACCCGAAAAGGAAGTTCATGAAGATCGTACTTGCAGAGAAAGTCTCGCCGGCAACGCTTGCGGTGTTGAAACAGGAACCCGGCTGGAATGTTGTTACCTCCGACGAGATCGCAAAGCTTGGTCCCGGCGGCCTTGAGAAAGAACTTGCAGACGCCGACGCGCTGGTGGTCCGCTCCGCCGTACAGGCCGACGCCAAGCTGCTGGAGTCCGCGCCTAACCTGCGCATCATTGGACGCGCCGGTGTGGGCGTCGACAACATCGATACTGCAGCAGCCACGCATCGCGGCATCGTGGTGATGAACACTCCGGGCGCTAATGCGGTTGCAGTCGCGGAATTGACTCTTGGCCTGATGATCTCGATGGCCCGCGCGATCCCCCGCGCCAACGCCACCATGCACGCTGCCAAGTGGGAGAAAAAGTCCTTGCAGGGTTCTGAGCTGCGCGGCAAAACGCTCGGCATCGTCGGTCTGGGCCGCATCGGCCTCGAAGTCGCCCGCCGTGCCAAGAGCTTCGGCATGGATTTGATCGGCTATGACCCGTTCATCGCGCCGGTAATCGCGCGCGAGAACGAGGTCACGCTGGTGCCGATCGACGAGATATTTAAGAAGTCCGACTACCTCACGCTGCATGTGGGCCTCACTACGCAGACTGAGGGCATGATCAATGCCACTTCCATCAAGATCATGAAGCCCGGAATTCGCATCATCAACTGCGCTCGCGGTGAACTCATCGTCGACGAGGCACTCGCTGAAGCGATCAAGTCTGGTCACGTTGCGGGCGCGGCTCTCGACGTCTTCCGTAAGGAGCCTCTCAAGGAGTCGGCCTACTTCGAACTCGACAACGTGCTGTTGTCGCCGCACGTCGCTGGCTCGACCAACGAGGCGCAGGAGGCGATCGGCATCCAGCTGGCCGAGCAGGTTCGTGACTACCTGAAGCTTGGCGTGGTGCAGAATGCCGTCAATGTGCCATCGCTCTCCCGCGAGGAGTACGTCGAGGCAGCTCCCTACATCGAAATGGCGGAGCGCCTTGGGCTCTTCCTCTCGCATGCAACGCCCGGCAACCTCGAAGGCATTCAGATCACTTACGCCGGCCGCATCGCGCAGGGCAAGACTGAACTTATCCGCAACGCCGCCATCTGCGGCGTCTTCGCCAACTCCGAGGTGGTCAACCGCATCAACGCGGCAGCCATTGCTCAGGAGCGCGGCATACGCCTTCAGGAGGATAAGAAAGAGTTCACCACGGGCGGCTCCGGCAGCACGCTGAAGATCGTACTGCATTCCTCGGACGGCGACGCCAGCGCTTCGGCCACGGTGCTGCACGGCAACTCACCTCGCCTGCTTACTTACGACGGCATCGACATCGAGGCGCCGTTGCACGGAACACTGGTGACCATCCGCAATCACGACGTGCCCGGCGTAGTCGGCCGTATCGGGACCATTCTCGGCGAACATTCGCTGAATATTGCGAACTTCGCGCTCGGCCGTTCTACACGCTCGCAGCGCGTGCCGCAGGGGCAAGCTCTCGCTGTCGTGCAAATCGATGTCCAGAATCCGAGCGATGCATTGCCCGCAATCGAAGCTCTGCGCAAAGTCGAGGCGATCGCCAGCGTGCGCCTGGTGGAGCTCGAAAAGAAGTAGGAAAAGAGATTCGATATGCCGCTCTACGAATACGAGTGCAAGCAGTGCCAGCGACACACGGAGAAGATCCAGAAATTCTCCGACACGGAGATCACGGTTTGCCCGCATTGCGGGGGCGAACTAAAGCGCGTGGTCTCCGCACCCGCGATCGCCTTCAAGGGCGGAGGATGGTACGCGGACGGTTACGGTAACGCCAAGCCTTCTGCAGCGAAGAGCGAGGGCAGTGGGACCGGGTCTGACAAGTCCGGCTCGTCCGCCGATGTCTCCGCTTCCGCAAGCAAGGAGACCGCGGCGAAACCAGCTTCCAGCGACTCTACATCCTCGCCCGCGCCGGCTGCGGTACCGGCTGCATCTACCTCGAGCTCTGCGGAGAAGAAATAGCCGGCGCTCTGCCCAGCGAGTGGATTAGCGCGTTTTCTTCTGCGGGACTCTCTTGCCTTCTTTCCGTGCTTCGGAGAGTCCGATCGCAATCGCCTGCTTGGGGTTGGTGACCTTCTTGCCGCTGCGGCCGCTCTTCAGCTTGCCTTGCTTCATCGCTTTCATCTCGCGCTCGACATCCTTGCCGGCGGATGGACTGTATTTGCGGGTGGCCTTCTTAGAACTCTTTTTTGCAGCTTTCTTGGTTGCCATGGGTTGCCTCCACCATGCTTGGAAGCTGCGAGGTCAGTCGCAGTTGTCCAGCATCAGGAAGCGTTGCCCAGACTGTCCAGCTTTCGCGTGACCAGTTCGTTGAGCATGGCCGGATTCGCCTGTCCTTTGGAGAGGCGCATTACGTTGCCGACGAAGAACGCGGCGACCGTCTTCTTGCCGCCAAGATACTGCGCCACCTGCTTCGGGTTGGCGGCAATGACCTCGTCGATCATGGCTTCAATCGCGCCGGCATCGGAGATCTGCTGCGGCTTATCGCGGCTGTAGACTTCGGCGAAGTCCTTACCCTCGGCGAAGCTGGTGTCCAAAAGCTGCTTCAGCATCTTGCTCGAGAGGTCGCCCGATTCCGCGAGGTCGGCCGCCATCACGATGCCTTTCAGCGAGACCGGCGACAGCTCAAACGTCAGGCCGGCAGCATTGAGCCTGCCCGTCAGTTCGCTGGTGATGAGCGAGACGACGCGTTTCGGGTTTTTCGCCGCTTTGGCTGCTGACTCAAAGCTGTCTGCGAAAGCACGCGTCGCGGTCAGCGTCATGGCATCCTGCTGGGTGATGTCGTACTCGGCGACCATGCGAGCGCGTCGCGCTTCGGGCAGCTCCGGGAGCGCAACCAGAATCTCCTTCTGCCACCGCTCGCCGACTACAAGGGGCGGCAGATCGGGCTCGGGGAAATAGCGATAGTCGTGCGCCTGCTCCTTGGATCGCATGGAATAGGTGCGGCCCTCGGCGTTGTTCCAAAGCCGCGACTCCTGCACCACGCGACTGCCGCTCTCGATCACTTCGACCTGGCGTTCAATCTCGTATTCGAGCGCGGCGCGGATATAGCGAAAGCTGTTGACGTTTTTCACCTCGGCCTTGGTGCCGAACTTTGAGGCGCCCTTGAGCATGACGCTGACGTTGGCGTCGCAGCGGAGGCTGCCCTCTTCCATGTTGCAGTCGCTGACGCCGGTGTAGAGCAGGATTTCCTTCAGGCGCGTGAGGTATTCAAAGGCCTCGTCGGGAGTGCGGATATCCGGCTCGCTCACGATTTCCACCAGCGGCGTTCCGCAGCGATTGAGGTCGATGTAGGTGCGCGAGACGGAATCCGCAAAGCCATCGTGGACGCTCTTGCCCGCGTCTTCCTCAAGGTGCAGTCGCGTGATGCCGATCCGCTTGGCGGCGCCGGCGGCGTCGGGTACATCGATCCAGCCGTGCTCCGCGATCGGCAGGTCGAACTGCGAGATCTGGTAGCCCTTCGGCGAATCCGGATAGAAGTAGTTCTTCCGCGAAAAGACACTGGTCTCGCGAATCTCGCAGTGAATCGCTTTTGCTGCTAATACCGCTAATTCAACCGCTCGGCGATTGAGAACGGGGAGAGCGCCGGGCAGGCCGAGGCAGGTTGGGCAGACGTGCGTATTCGGCTCGCCGCCGTAACGGTTGACGCAGCCGCAGAAGGCTTTCGACTTTGTGAGTAGCTGGACGTGGACTTCCAGCCCAATTACAGGCTGATATTTGGCAAGAATCTCGGGCGAAACTGCGGTCATGGTGGACATATTCATCTCGATTCTAGTGTCGTGCGCCGGGAATCACGACCGGTATTTTGGATTTCAGACGCCACTCATGCGATGAAACCGCATGAATGGGGCACCCGAAGCTAAGGCGCGCTCTTTCATTGCTGGGCTTTACCGCTGGCATAAAGCCGCTGCTTCCTTCGAGGGCAAACCACAAATGAGTACACCACACCGGCATGACCACCCACCCCCCTGGGTATCCAATTTCTGCATAATCTTATAAACAAAGCACTTATCGATTTCGACGATTTGCAAAATCTTGAAAATAAATGACTTAATTTTCAAAATACTAAAACCAAAGGAGTTGCGATTGATCGGAGACGGGAGGACACAATCCTGAGACTGATGGATTCGGTCTTCTCTCTACCCTTTAAGTATACGCGCGCGTGTCAAGGGTTCAGGCTGATATTTGCTCCTATGTTATTCAAATAAATTGGGTAAATATATTATTGATGTGGCCAGTTACGGTGAAGACGGTCGCAATAGCAGGCGGAGAGGCTTGGGGCGAAATAGTGATGAAAGGATAACGCGAGAAAGCCCACCCCAGTGGCTAAACAGGCTACGGAAAAAGTCGATGCGGCCGGAAATAGCGTACCTCAGGGGCTAAAGCCCTGTTGATTCTTCGGCTCTAACGGCACGGCTGAAGCCGTGCCCTTAACAAATGCCGAGTTTTTCCTCAGCCTGTGAAGCCGTGCCGTTAACCAATACGGTGTTTTTCCGCAGACTTATAGGCCTTTATGGCGGAACTGAAGTCCCGGCGTAGCTAGTGCAGTGCGTCACATAGACCGGTATTTATGTTTTCTTACCCGCTGACTCTAACGTGGGCCTTCAGCCCGCTCTTTGTGCTTCTGGCATACCTGGGGCGAAGCCCCAGGCTAGATTAGCCCGCGCCTTCAGCGCGGAAACAGCCTCGGTGCCAAGCCGGATAACACCCTCAATCTCCGAGGCATTACACTAGCTGCTTTTTTAGCAGCCTCTAGAGCCGGTGTGTAAGGGTGGCTGCTTTGTGCATCTCACGTTCATGCGTACGTCCTTTCGCCGCAGGCCTGCCCTGCAGCCAGCCAAACAAGAGAGTCAGAAGCACCTCGAGCGTCCCAGCGCGCAGGACATTTACGAGCAGGTGGCGAACAATGCGCGGCAGGAGCTTGGCCGGTCGGGTATCTCGCTGGCCATTTCGGGGTTTGCCGGCGGCGTTTTCATGGGCCTCTCGGCAATGGGGAATGCGATCGCTATCGCATGGCTGACTCCTGCCGGATCCCTGCCCACGCCGGCTACTCTTTTTATTGGGAAGATGTTCTATCCGCTCGGTTTCATCGCCGTCATCCTGGGCCGGTCGCAACTGTTTACCGAGAACACTTTGTATCCCGTGGCGTTGGTACTGGCGGAACAGAACCACTTCTGGAAGACGATGCGGTTGTGGGCGGTCGTGCTTCCGTCCAATGTGATGGGCGCGTTCGCTTTTGCAGCGCTGGCAACGTTGACTCACGCGCTCTCGCCGGCGGTCGTTCAGTCGCTCAGTCAACTCGGCGTAGAGGCTGCGGGGCATCCGACGGCGACGATCTTCTGGTCCGGCGTAATGGGCGGGTGGATCATTGCGACGGTCGCGTGGCTGGTCTCGGGATCCCATTCGATTACGGGTTCGGTGATGATCATCTGGATGCTCGCGTTCGTGGTCGGCCTGGGCAACTTCGCCCACTGCATCGCGGCCAGCGGAGAGGTCTTGGCCGCGATCCTGACCGGGCGCGCTCCGTGGCCGGCGTTTCCGACCTGGTTTCTGCCGGCGGTTGCTGGCAACATCTGCGGCGGGGTAGGCATGGTCACGCTGCTGGAGTACGGGCAGGTGATCATCGGCAACGACGCGAACGCTGAGGCTCTGGCGCCGAGTTCGAAAGAAGAATCGAAGACTGATGAGCCGAATTCATAAGCCGGGGGCAGGGCGCGTGATCCTGCGTCGCAGAGCGCGCTCTTCCGGCTTCTAATAGAATCAAAGAAGCAATGATTCTCCCGTTTGTCCGCGAGTTGTTGGCGGACCTTGAAAACTCTGTTCCGTTTGACCGTGTCCGACGCCATCTGAGTGCCGGCAGTGGGCGAAGACGTGTCTCGGGGCTGACCTTCACCGCTCGCGCTCTGTACCTTCCGCTGTTTGTCCGGGCTGCGAATGCGGCGTCTCTGATCCTGGTTGCAGACAACAAGGCGGCCGAGGCTCTCCACGCCGCGATTCTCTCGGCGTGCGATCTGACGGGCGCGCTGGCTGCGGAGTCTGTTCTGCGTTTTCCCGCACATGATGTGCTGCCGTTTGAGAACCTTTCGCCTCATCCGGAAATTCAGGAGACGCGCGCGGCTACGCTGTGGAAGATTGCCGGCGGAACGGCTCGGCTGGTGATCGCGCCGGTCGAAGCAGCGTGCATGCGGCTGTTTCCACGCGACCACTATGCCTCGCTTGCGCTGCATCTGAAGCGTGGCGAAGAGTACCTGCCCGACATGCTGGTGGAGCACCTGCTCTCGGTGGGATACACATCGGTCGATGTGGTGGAGATGGCGGGACAGGTGACGCTGCGCGGCGGCATCCTCGATGTCTATTCGCCGGAGATGGACCGGCCGGTGCGCATCGATTTCTTCGGCGACGAGATTGAGTCGATTCGGCGCTTTGACCCTGACACACAGCGCTCCGCGTCCACGCTCGACGAGGCTCTGCTTCTGCCGCTGACCGAAACTCCGGTCACGGAGAAAATCCTGACCGCAATCAATGCGCGGCTGACGCGGTCCGGATTGGCTGGCGCTGAACTCGAAGGCGGAGAAGAGCCTAACGAACTTCGAAGTCACGTTGCGTCCAGAACCGGCGATGCAACGGTGTTTCCGGGTTGGGAGTTTTTCGCTCCGGTCGCGGGTGCGAGGTCCACGCTGCTTGATCTTCTGGGATCCGGCACGCGAGTGTTCGTTGAAGAGCCGTCCATGGTCAAGAATCAGGGCGAGCGCTGGTGGAACAAGGTCGAACAGCGCCACGAACGATCTGGTATCGGATCGCTGGTTCGGCCGGAGGACATTTACATCTCGCCGTGGGAGCTTGACGATCGCCTGCGCGGGTTCCCGGGCCTGGAGCTTGATCAACTTGGTGCGGTCGATGTGATCGACGCGGATCGCAGCGATCTTTCCGAGGTTGACTTCAGCACGCGGCCGACACAGCGTTTCCACGGAAGCATTCCAGCGTTGGTCGAGGGGATCAACGGGTTGATCCAGCAGGATGCTCGGGTGCTGATTGCCGCGCCGAATCAGGGTGAGGTGGAACGGCTTGCAAGCCTGCTGCAGGAATACCAAGTGCCGTACCGGCTGGGTTCGCGAACGATGGCAGCGGGAAGCTCAACCGTGTACTCGGAATCCAGCTATCTCGCCGGCGATCTGCAGACACCGGTGATTGTGCGGGCTGCGCTGGCGAATGGGGTGCAGGTGCTCGATCTGCGCGATGCGGACGGGCGGGCTACCGCACGACAACTTGTTCTCTTTGGAGCGCAGGACCTGGTTGACGACGCCGACATACAGGCGCGGCCCGTGACCCGCAGCAAATCGAAGATGTCTGCGTTCGTCTCGGACTTCCGCGATTTGACGGTTGGCGATTACGTCGTCCATGTGGAGCACGGCATCGCGCGCTATTGCGGTTTGCGCGTGATTGAGGAGAACGATGCCCCTCCGCTGGAGCTGATGATTCTTGAGTTTGCCGATGATGCGAAGCTCTATATTCCGCTGACTCGGCTTGACCTGATCCAGAAATATCGCAGCACCGACACGGGACCTGCGCCGCAGCTCAACAAACTCGGAACGCAGGGTTGGCAGAAGACCAAGGCCCGCGTGAAGAAGGCGATGGCGGACATGTCGGCCGAGTTGTTGAAGCTGTATGCGCAGCGTAAATCTGCCGAGGGGACGGCGTTCTCGCCCGATACGAACATGCAGCGCGAGTTCGAAGATGCGTTCGACTTCAGCGAGACCGACGACCAGATCACCGCAATCGCCGACATCAAAACGGACATGGAATCGACCCAGCCAATGGATCGCCTGCTGTGCGGCGACGTGGGTTATGGCAAAACTGAGGTGGCGATGCGTGCGGCGTTCAAGGCGGTTCAGGACGGCAAGCAGGTTGCTGTGCTGACGCCGACTACGGTGCTCGCGTTCCAGCACTATGAGTCGTTCAAACGGCGCTTCGCAAATTTTCCGGTGAATGTCGAAATGATTTCGCGCTTTCGCAGCGCGAAGGAGCAGAAGGAGATTCTTGAGAAAGCGGCCGCGGGTAAGGTCGATATCCTGATTGGCACGCACCGGGTTTTGTCGAAGGATCTTAAATTCCAGGATCTTGGCCTGCTGGTCGTCGACGAGGAGCAGCGCTTCGGAGTGCGGCACAAGGAGCGGCTGAAACAGATGCGCGCGCAGATTGATGTGCTGGCAATGTCGGCTACACCGATTCCGCGCACGCTGCACATGTCGCTGATTGGGCTGCGCGATATGTCGGTGATTGAGACTCCTCCGAAGGACCGGATGGCGATTCAGACGATCGTCGCGAAGTTCGATGAAAAGCTGGTGCGGACGGCGATCGAGATGGAGTTGGAGCGTGGCGGTCAGATTTATTTTGTCCACAATCGGGTCGAGACGATCTACGAATTGGCCGCGAAGATTCGCGAGCTGGTACCGCAGGCGCGCGTCGTCATCGGACACGGCCAGTTGCCTGAGTCGGAGCTGGAACGCGTGATGCTGGCCTTCATGAATCATGAGTACGATGTGCTGGTGGCGACAAGTATTATCGAGAACGGCCTGGACATTCCGCTGGCAAATACGATCATCATCAACCGGGCCGACCGGCATGGGCTTAGTGAGCTGTATCAGCTTCGGGGGCGCGTGGGGCGCAGCAATCGCCGGGCCTATGCTTACCTGCTGATTCCTCCGGACACGCAGCTGACAGAGATAGCGCGCAGGCGTCTGGCTGCGCTGAAGGAGTTCTCCGACCTGGGGGCCGGCTTCAAGATTGCTGCGCTGGATCTTGAGCTGCGCGGAGCAGGCAACATGCTGGGCGGTGAACAGTCCGGTCATATCGAGGCCGTCGGATTTGAGATGTATACCTCCATGCTGGAGGAGGCCGTCCGCAAGATGAAGGGCGAGGAGGACAAGCCGGCGCATGCGGGCACCAGCATCAACCTTGGCATCTCGGTGCGCATTGATTCGAGTTACATTGCAGAGGAGAATCAGCGGCTGCGCATGTACAAGCGCATTGCCGGAGCCGAGGATGAGCCGACACTCGCGGATGTGCGTGCTGAGTTGCAGGACCGCTATGGCGATCCACCGGAGTCAGTGCTCAACCTGCTCACTGCAGGCTCGCTACGGCTGCTGTGTGAGCGCCTCGGGATTGCCCAGCTTGATCGCAAGCGCACGCAGATTGAAGTTCCTGCGGCTGGCACAAAGCATGGCGGCGGTCCGCAACATACCATGCTGATGCGGCATCAGCCGGCTAAGGTCGCCGCCAAAACATTTGTGGAGATGCTTCACATTCGTTTTGCCGCGGCGGCTGCAGACACATCTCAGCTCGGCAGCACGTCGCTGGCGCGATCGGCTGTGGATCCTGCCGCGATGATGAAATTGGTTGCGCGCAACAGCAAGCGGGGCGCACAGTTCACGCCGCAAGGGGTACTGCGCTGGCCGCTCACCTCGGCGAAGGCGGATGTCGTGCTCGAGGAAACCCGTGCGCTGCTCGAGTCGCTGA
>JALYIG010000122.1 GCA_030775885.1 Acidobacteriota bacterium
CCAGTGCCCGGTCGGCATCCAGCACCTGCCCATCCTCATCGGCCTACGCCGGGGCGCCACCAACACCGGCGCCTGGGAAGACTCATACGGCACCAAGCTCTTCCTCGCGCTGGAAAAGTCCGGCAACGCGCTGGGCCTCCCAGCCTCCGAGCGCGATAAATTCATCGCCAAGGCCAGCCTGCCTATCTTCGACGGCACGCAGGAATACTGCCTATGGCTCGGGTGCATGGGCGCATACGACCCTCACGGCCGTGAAATCATAGCCGACTTCGCCCGCATCATGGACCACCTCGGAACCACCTTCGGCGTCCTCAAAAAAGAAAAGTGTACCGGCGACCCAGCCCGCCGCCTCGGCAACGACCTCATCTTCCAGACGCTCGCCGAATCCGGCCTCGCCACCTTCGCCGCGCAGAAAGTCCAGAAAATCGTCACCATCTGCCCCCACTGCATCCGCACCATCGCCACCGACTGGCGCGAATTCGGCATCGCCCCCGAAATCGAACACCACAGCGAATTCATGGCCCGCCACAAATCCCGCCTGCCATCCCCAAATGAGATTGTCATTCTGAGCGAAGCGAAGAATCCCCGCATTTCGTCCGAGACGCCACCACTCTCCGCCCTCACCACCAACTCCATCGTCTATCACGACCCATGCTATCTAGGCCGCTACCAGGAAATCTACGACGAGCCCCGCGAGGTCGTAGCACTCGCCGGCACCCTAGTCGAAGCCCCCCGCAACCACGAGCGTAGTTTCTGCTGCGGCGCCGGCGGAGGACTAGCCTTCCTCGGCGAAGAAAAAGGTACCGACCGCGTGAGTCACGTCCGCGCCCGCGAACTAGCCGCCACCGGAGCGAGCACCGTTGCAACGGCCTGCCCCTTCTGCAACACCATGTTCCGCGACGCGCTCACCGCGATCACACCCGCCGATGCCACCGCACCCCAACTCCTCGACATAGCCCAGCTCACGGCCCGCGCCTTACCGCCCCGCACATAACCAGATCTGCGCAGCGCGCAGCGGGCCAAGCTCATTTCACGGCCCGCACGCCCATCATCCGCCACGATCCAAGCAATACATCTTCCCGCTCAGCGAGTGCCGCCATATCCCGCACTACCTCCGCAAGTTCCTCCGGACTGGCAACACCTTCTCGTGCCATCACAGGGACCGCCTCCGCGAACGTCATTTCCCAAAGGCGTTTGCCCTCTCCGCTCAGGTACGCCGGATGATCCAATTTCACCGCGGGCTGACGAAATCCCGCACGCGTCAGCTCCCCAGCGAGTTCCAGGCCAAAGTCATAGTTGACGCCCAAAGCCTTCCCGACTGCGTGACCCAACTCAACCGAGCGCGCATAAGCGTCCGAAGGCGGGTGCGCAAAGATGCTGGATATGTGAATGTCATGGCAAACCACGGCTCCACCTGGCTTCAGCAGCCGGTACATCTCGGCGAGGACTCCGGCAGGCTCAGTCAGGTGGCAAAGCAGAAAGCGCGTATGGATCAGATCGAAGCTCCCAGCAGGCAAACCGGTGTCATAGGCGCTGGCCTCCAGAAACTCGACCGGTGGTATCCCGTTGCAGTTTGACCACGTGTCCCGGGCCACCACAAGCTGATCCGGATTCACATCGATTCCGACTACCGATCCCGTCGGCCCCACGATCCCCGCCATCCAGCAGGAAACGGTGCCCACCCCACACGCCAGGTCCAGCACCCGCATGCCCGGCTTCAACCCGGCGTCCAGCAGCATCTGCCGAGTCGTCCCGCCGTAGACCTCATCCAGCAGCCGCAATCTCGCTGCCGCCGCCGCTCCGGTGCCGAGCACATACACATCGCCTGCGGTGTTCTTCGCACCTTCAGTCATGTCACTCCTTTTCTTTCTTGGAGGAAGCTGGCCCAGGTACGTCACCGGATATTATCCGGACAAACGCCGCAAATCAATATGACGTCACCGCATCGGCACAAACTTTCCCTCGCACGAATATGCCTTCGTCCCCACGCCGCCGTCGATCGCGACCAACTTCACATCCTTATTCCCACCCACCGGCTCAAAAGGAATATTTGTTCCTGCCGTCACAATGTTCGCGAGTTTCACATGCACCTGCGCCGGAGTGATCCCCTTGATGTTCACGTTCTTCAACATCACCTCGGTCCGGTGCGCCTCATCCGCGCCCGCAATCAACACATCGCCCGCAGTCAGGTCGGTCACGTTCTCAATAGTGATCTTCTTGTAGTCCGGAATCTTGTCGCCCTTAAACCCCGGATCGAAAAACTGATCGATCGTCCCGTTGTTGTAGTAAGGACTGATCGCGATCGGTATCTGGATATCCCGCATGCAGATGTTGCGGTAGACCATGTCATGCACCAGCCCACCGCGCGTCACGTTGCTCTTGATGCGGATGCCGCTGGTGGTGTGGTCCTCCGTCAACCCATCCACCAGCAAAAAGCTGTCGCCGGTATTCGTCTCGCTGCCAATCGACATGCCGTGTCCGCTGTAGAAGTGATTGTCGATCACGCTCATATGCGTCACGCCGGTCTTGATCGCGATATTGTCGTCGCCGTTGTCGATCCAGCTATGCGCAATGGTGATGTTGGTCGACGATCCCGGATCGATGCCGTCCGTGTTGCGCGGCCGCGGTTCGCCCGGCCCCGGTTCATGCACCGGAGTCTTCAGATGCACACCCCATGCCGTAAAACCATCCGTCTTGGTCACGCCCACGTGGAAGTTCGGCGCATCATGCAGCGTAATCCGGTACATCGTAAAGCCATCCGCGTTCGAAGCCGAAATTAGCCGCGGGTCGCTATAGGGAATCCCCGCCGGCAGCGCATTGGTCGGTTCGCCCTTGACGGCCAGGCCCCACCATGAGAGATCCTGCCCCAGCATCTTCGCGCCACCGCGGCCATCGATCACGCCGTCGCCCATAATGCCCGTATTCTTCGCGCGAATGGTGATGAAGGCCTTGCACGGCCCCTTCGACGGAATCGTTCCGCAGCTCCCCGCTCCATTCACGTCGTAGTCCTTCGGGTCGCGCGACGCAAACAGGGTCGCGCCTTTATCCACTAGCAGAGTCACGCCTTCCGGTATCGTCAACGGCCCGCTCAGGAACGCGTTCATCGGCGGCGTGTTCGAACTGCCCTTGCCTTGGGAAACGCTTGCCATCAACTCGACAGCCTGTCCAGGCTTACATGCGTCCAGAGCTTTCTGAATCCGCTCGGTATCCGGCTTGCTCTCGTCTTCTTCGCGGATGCTCGTGCCCGCGCCTTGCAGCTGCGCGCTCAGCTTCGCGCACGACTGCGGAATCTTCGGCTCGGTCACCGTCCTCGTATCCTGCGCCGCCACAACGGATGCCATTGCAACACTGCAAGCGACCAACACGCGCATCTGCCGCCCGACGCAACGCACACCCAACATCCTTCGAGACATCGCCACACTCCTTCACTTACGCAAAGCCAAACTACAGCAAATGGAAGGTCGATGTACACCGCCCAGACGCTCGAGCGTCGTCGCGATCAGCGACCGTACTTCGAGCCGCGATGGTTCAGCCTCATGTCAACCCGACAACGCTCGGCGTAATCACCATCTCTCTTACCGACAGCGTGCCTTCTTGGTTTAACTTCAACCACAGCAATCATGAAATACATACGCTGCACGCGGGCGAAATTGCGCTCAGGAATTCGTCTCCAAACGCGAAAAGACCGCCCGGCAACAGGGCGGTCTCTTCTTTAGGGAGAATAGTTCCAACGGAGGCAAAGCCATCAGAACTTTCTGGTCGCATACTAAGATTGGCCCAAACCGGTGTCAAGGCCAAAACTTTACAATCGCAAATAATTGAAAATAGGTTACTTATAAGGCGGTAGCGACATGGTTATATTCGTCTTATATTCGCCTTTGACGCTTCGATGCAAATCTAACTTGAAGCAAAAGAATGATTTAGGGTCATTAATGCACCTGACTAGGTGCATTTGGCCCAGCCCGGCCACTTGAGCCCCAAATTGGCCGCTCCCGACCCACCCGGTTAGGCCTCCGGGCCACGCAGCCGTTTGCCCCCGGGCCCGCTTAGATCGATGTGCAGAAACTCCGGCTCCGACGCCGCCGGCTTGCCCTGCATCACGCGGATCAGAGCACGTCCCCCACCGAAGAAAGCCCCCAGCACCAGCATCGCAACCAACGCGATGCCGCAGAATAGGCCAATGCTCACCAGCAGGCTATACGTCTTCTTCACCTCGGCGTGAAACTCCACCGGCATCGGCTTATCGAAAGTCACCTGGCTCTCCAGATGAATTCCGTCCACCATTTTTTTGGCGTCGGACGCCGCCCAAGCACCAGTCGTCATCACCACCAGCGGACCTTCGCGCCGCATCATCACCGTGCCGATTGCGGCTCGCGTTGTTGCATCACCCGATGCGACGCGTTGATTCATCAACGCTTCAATCGCCCGCCCATGCTCACCCGCAATCTGCGGCGTCGGATACAGCAGCATCGTCAAGATGCCGCCGTTCTTATACTTCGCCGTCACCGTCTCCGCGCTCTTGTCGAACCCAACCACATCCGCCGGCAGCACGCCGCCCATCGCACTATAGCCCGCAGGCCCCAGTGCGTACTTCACCGACTCACTATCAAATCCCTTCGCCGGCAGCAGAGAGGGGAGCAGAGGATTCAGCGCCGCCGGCCCCTGCGCTTTCGGCAGATGGCCGATCAATTCCGACATTGCCGTAACCGTTATGTCGCGACTCAGTTTAAATCGGTCACTCGCACCTGCACTTACAACTACGTTCTTGCCGCTACGTATCAACAACTCGCCTGGATTAGAGACCGAGTCGTCGCCCACCTTCTCCGATCGCATCCCTGACTTCTTAAAGTAGTCATACGCGGCGATCGCGCCGCTCGCGTCGACGAACTGGTAGACAGTTACATTCAGGAATGGCCAGAAGTCCTTGCCATTGGAGTTGCCATAGTCCGACCGTGCAAAACGCTTCAGCCCATCCTCTCTCAGCACCGCCGCGTTCACCGGATCCAGCGAGCCCAATCCATCCCCCACGTCCCCTTCAGCCGCACGCTTCAGTTTGCCCAGCGTCGCAGGAAGCAGAGGCGCCGGCGGCTCCACCAGCATTGTCTTCGCCTGCGGAGGCACACCCAGAGCCTGCGCCTGTAGATACATCCCACTCGCGCACACAAAGATCCCCGCAGCCATCGCCGACAGCCGCAACCAATTTCCCAACATGATTCGATATCCAGCAGAAAAACCCATACTGCCGTCAGACTACCACCGCACCCGTTTCGGTAGCTTCGACCTTTAGAGGTTCGGGGCGTTAGACCTTCGGTGCCCCCTTGCACAGCAAGGGTGGGATCGCATCACTCCGGCAGCGTGTATTCCAAATCGTAAAAGTGTTTTCCACCGTCGATGCGGATGGTGAACGTACCCGCAATGCCCTTCAGCCCGTCCGTCCCCGATCCTGGA
>JALYIG010000123.1 GCA_030775885.1 Acidobacteriota bacterium
CTTTGGCGGTCATCCGCCAACGTCTCCGGCGATTGCGATTCTGCGCGACGGGCAGTTGGTGTACCTGATGCAGCGCTCGGCGATCGAGACTTCGACCGCGCCAGCGATTGCGCAGGAATTGACTCGGGCGTTCGACACCTACTGCGCGACGACCACGGCTTAGTCCGGCACGATTGTTTTAGGGCTATTGTCCGATCCGGTATGCCAGCACCTTACTGGCGTCTAAAGTACTTGTTGGGCGCACCGGGTGTGGGGATGTTGTCGGTGACTTGCGCTCCGCTGGCATGCGCCCGGGTCAGGGCATTCGTCAGGGTTATGCCGGTGCCGGCGACCTGCGCTCCGGTGGCATGAGCAAATTTGAGCGGCGTGGCTGCCGTGATGGTGGTGGCGCCTCTTCTGGCGGCTGAAGCGACAACCGCCGTCTCAGAGTTCGCACCGCTGTCAATGGTGATGGTCTGGCCGGGACTGAAGCCTGCGACGTTGGCGACCGGGATAACGGTAGCACCCACGCCGATGGCGGTTTCCAGGGTGCTGCCGCCTGCGGTGCCAACCGTCGCGATGATCGCGGTCTCAAGGTTCGCGCCGACATCAATCGTAATCGTCTGGCCCGCGTCGAAGCCTTCCACACTGGCGACTTTGACGTTGTTGGCTCCAACCGCCGTCGAGCCCGACAGGACGGCAACAGACGGCGTGAGGAAATCCGCGCAATTGCTGTCGGTGTCCGCGCCATCTGGAAAGCGGCCTGCGCTGATACTGGCGCGGGGCGCAGTTACGCGGCAGCCACCCTGTGTGGATCCTGAGGCGGCCTGGTAACCTTTCGCTGCCCACGGGTCGACGAGGAGCCCATAGTTGAGGCTGTCGACAACGAGGCCCGCTGCGTCACGCAGCACCATACTGCCAGCACTGGGCGAGAGAGCTGGTCCACCGAACCATTGACTTGGCGCGGGAGTCCCCTGGTAGCCCGCCGTCGTCACTTTGGCATCACGCACTACCGCGTCGATCGCGTGTCCGTGGGCCAGGGGGCTGTCGAGCGAGATGCCCGTGCCGAGCCCCTGGACAGGCTCGTTGCTCGCGTGGGCAAAGGCTGTCGCCGGCTGGAAACTGATTCCTGTTCCCCGATCGCTGAAGGGGAGATTGGCCGCATGGTTGAAGCGTAGCGGAGCCGCCAGGTTGAGTCCTGTGCCCGGAGCTACCACCGCCTCCCCACTTGGATACGACTTGGTGAGGGCCGGCGTAAAGTCCACACCGGAGCCGTCCTGACCCGGTGTCCCGACGCCAGTGATGGTAACCGTACTCTGGTTCGAGAGGCCTCCGATGATCATCTGGCCGCCCGCAGCGAACCCGTTTGCGTTGCGGAGCTTAATATTGGTCGCGCCGGAGTTGGCATTCGCCAGCAGCGCCCCGCGGCTCGCTTGCGTTCCGACGTTCGTCACCGTTACGGTCTCGATTCCATGGCCGACGCTGTCGATGTCCAATCGGATTTTGTCACCGGCCGTGATGTTTGCAACGGACGTCACCTTGATGTTGGTTTCGCCTGCAAGTGCGTCCGCACCCAGGAAGGCCTGCGTCCCCGGCTTGCCGATTGAGATGACCGTGGCGACCTCGTACCGTTCTGTGCCGCTCGCCACGGCGGGGTAGGTGGCTCCATAACCGAGGGCGATCTTCTCGCCGACCGCGAAGCCCGCCACGCTAGTGACAGGGACGTTCGTCGAGTGGATAGGGATCGTGATCACCGGACCCTCAGGAAGCGGTTGCCACAGCGTCGTGCTATTGCTGGCCGCCGTCCCGACGGTTGCAATGGTGCGCGTCTCCGCGCCGGAGCCGGTGTCGATGACGATGGTGTCGCCGGCCGTCATGCCGCCAGTGCTCCTCACGTGGATATTGCCTTCTCCGGCGTGTGCGGGGACTGCCAGCCCGGAGTTGGATAGTCCAAGCAGGTAGAAGCCGCCAGGCGCGAGCTTCGTTCCGACTGGGATCTTTACCGTCGAGAAAATGGCCTGCTGAGTCGGACGCTCGCTTAGGGTCCAGTTGGAGAGATCGACGTCACTGGTGCCGGCGTTGTACAGCTCGATGAACGGGTTCGTAGTGCTGGTGCTGAACTCGTTGATTTTGATCGGGAGGACGTTTCGCACCTTCTCGACCGCTGTTTCGGACTGCTTGCCGCCGCTCACGGTGTTTGTCCAGGTGGCGTTGCCAACCAAGTCGCCGTTGAAGGCCATCGGTCCCGAGACGATCTTGAAAGTTGCGCTTACACTTGCGCCCGGAGCCACCTGCTCAGCGAAGGTCTTTGACGTCTCGGCGGCGCCTGAAATAACGGAGGTCCACTGCTTGCCAGGCAGGGCGATGCTCAGCTTAATACCCCTAACCGGGACGCCGGTGGTATTCGTGAACGTCAGCGTGGTGTCCTGCGAGGAGCCCGGGAAAAATGTCTGGAGGCCTGGAGGAGTGGCAGTGGCAGACGCCGGCGCCAGGCTCAGCCGCTGCACACCGTAGCCGGCAGCCACGACGTTGGCCTGAACTTGCTGGTCAGTCGCATCGGCCGGGAACGTACCTGGGGCGGTCATCGCACCTTCATAGAAGGTGCCCTGCGAACTGTTGCTGTTGTCGCCGCCATTGCCGAGGAGGATAGCTCCCTGCTTGCGCATCGGATCATATGTGGAGTTGATGCGCGGTCCATTGAACATCACCGACAGGGCGCCCTGCTGCGCATCGCCGCCCATGGAGGTCCAGTGGTGCGGTTCGCCCTTTGCCATCGCGGGCACGAATCGCCATTTGATACTCGGCAGGTTGGCACAGAGTTTAGATCCATCCGGATTTGCGCAACCGACCAGGTTGTTCTCCTGGTCGGTCATCACCCACGGACCTGGTGGGTTGCCGTGATACCAGGGAGTGGAGTCACCGTAGTAGGTAGTTTCCATCGTTCCGTTGCCGTCGTCACGGCTATCGATCTCGGCGTTTCCATAGTCGAAGCAACAGCCGGAGTTGAAGTGCAGGCCGTTGATGACCCAATACTGTCCCTCCGCCTGGTCGTCGACTGCGGTTCCTTTCGCGTCGTCCAAGCGCAGGCCCATGCCGGGCTCGATGAACACGCCGTAAACCTTGTGTCCCATGATGGTGACCGGCGCCATGTCGGCAATCGGGAGGTTGTTAAACCCACCCATGGCCGGTCCGCTGAAACCGCCGCGGGGTGGCTGAGTGAGATGGTTGTGTTTAGAGGACTGGTCGTAGAGGGTGGCGATCCAACAGTAGGTGTTGGCACAAAATGCATCCTGCGCAGCGGAGTCGGCGTATCCTCCCGCATCCGTGCGGCTGGATTGGACGATGCCGATGTCGAGCGTCTTGCCGTCCGACTGGCGCAAGACCTGGTAGAGCGGGCCGTTGTAAGAGGCGTACAGGGCGCGCGTGGTGCTGTGGCCCGCAACGCAAGGGTCTCCGGCTGCGGCGTAGATGTCACATGGCCCCTTCGGTCTGGGCGAAGCGACCTTGGATCCCGCATCGACCGATTGCGCCATCGTGAATGTGGCGCCAACCAGCGTGAGCATCAGTGCGAACATCAGTGGAAATTTGGCTCTCGTTTTCATTCTTATCCTGCTTGTATTTGCACGTTTATTCCGGCATCCAGAGTCTCATGCTTTGGGAGGTGGAATGCAAATAGATCAAAGCGCAAAGGCAATGTTGAACCCCACGAAAGCGCGTCCACATTGCTGTGGACGGCGGCCCACGACTTCGACTAGCCAACGAGAAGGGGCTCCCGATTATGGGAACCCCTTCTACATTATTTACCTTCTGAGTCCGAGGCAAGGAAGCCTACAAAGTTGCAACAAGTCGCACTTCTTGGTTCATGACCCTGGGATGGGCGGGCCTGTGGCCATGCAGGCCGCGGGAAGAATGCCGAGGCGACGATCGCAGATCCGCACCAGCCTCTTCCACCCTCTACGAACAATCTTATGAGGAGTGGGGAAATCTAACGTCTCCATAGCTGTCATGAATCACCGCCGTAACAGGCTGAGCCTCCATCACCTCCTTGAACGCTGCATGAAACTTGGCCATCTCCTCAGGGGTCCCGACTGAAACTCGCACGCTATTTGGCCAGATTGGCCATGTTCGGCCGATGAAGACGTTCTTTGCCCGCATCGCGGCGATCACAGACTGGCCCGATCGCCCTGTGTCGATCATGAAGCAATTGGATTGAGACGGGATAAATTTGTAGTTATTCGCTTTAAGGAAAGCGAACGTGGCATTTCGAGTGTCGGCGATAATCTTCTTACGTGTGGGCACCAGGTCAGCGTCGAGGAGACTTACGTTTGCCGCCGCTGATCCTGTGATGGGCATTGCGTTCTGACCGTAAGGCTGCAGTTTTGCCAGCAAGTCGGGGCGGCCAATTGCCAGACCACAACGAATCCCAGCCATTCCGTAGATCTTCGAGAAAGTCCGCAGCACAATAAGATCTTTGTCAGCGGCAACCAGATCCAAAACATGCTTTGCGTCGGAGAGGTGAATATAGGCTTCATCGACCAGGAGAATCGAACCTTTCGGTTTGTTGTCTAAAGCCCAGGCGATATCCTCCTTGTTGGTGATCGTCCCCGTAGGGTTGTTCGGGTTGCAGATATAGATCAAGCCTGCGCTCGGGTCCGCAGAGACCATCGCTTTCAGATCATGCGAGTAATCAGCCTTCAACGGTACTTTGGAGATCTTAGCGTTCGAAGCCGCCGCTGCGCGCATACCTGCCTCGTAAGACGGATCCGCAGTCACGTAGCCTCGCGTGGGAGAAGTAAACGCCAGCACGGAATAGTGCAGAGGCTCAGACGAACCGGCATAGACTGCGACGTACTCTTCTTTGAGATTGTTCTGTGAGGCGAAGATGCTCGTGAGTTTGTCGGTCTCTCCGTCGATGTCGTAGCGTCCACCTTTAGGGGCGATTGCGGCGATTGCTTCGCAGGCCGCCTTGCAAGGGCCAAGTGGATTCTCGTTCGCATTGATGAGGACTGCGCCGGGGGGCATGGCTGGGCGCGTGCGCCGAGTCGGTGCGCCGGCTGGTTGTGTGGCAGCCCAGGCAAAATGTGCCTCGGTAAGGATTGGCAGAGACGCTGCGATGCTGGCAAGCCGCATGAAGGAGCGGCGGGAAACGGCAGGGGCTTGCTTCTGAATCGACATAAGCACTCCTTGAGATTGGTTGTGAATCGAGGTTGACAAAACCTGATGCCGATCTGCTGGGGGGGGGCAAACGCGTACCTGAGAAAAATTACGAGGCGTGTTCCATAATGTAACTCAATTGGGTGTCAATTGGGGAGACGAACTTGAAAAGATCTGGAGCCGTGCAACGTCGATTGTTGTCCTCAGGTGAATTTTGCCATTGACAGAGTGCAAATTGTGACATAATTTGTTCTCTATTACCTAAAAGCAATCCAGACCAGTAACGAACGCGAAGAGAAGCCTTCCTTTTACTTGCGTAACTGCGTAACTGCATCTGCCTCCGGGATAAACAACCTCAGCACTACTCTGCGTCCACACAACAACGGCCATCACGGCTGGGCTAGTAGTTCGCCTCTTATCTTGTCGAACGGTGGCACTTCCAATAACCGGCGAGTTCCGCCGTGCGGCGAAGGTGTCTCTGATCGATATGATGTGAAATTCCTGCAGGCCTGGTTGTTGAAAGATGCCGTGGAAGTGAGCCTAGAATTCCCCTGATCTCGGGCAAGACTACAGGGCGGTCGATAACTGCGAACCGCAAACGTTAGTTCTCATTCAACGTCGAGGAGGTCACCTTTGCTACTACTTACCAGGAAAGCCATCGTCATAGCTTCGGTCGTATTCGTGCTGTTTTCTGTCTCGATTGCTGGGGCGCAAAGTAATTACGGCGCGCTTCGTGGCATCATTACGGATGCACAGGGTGGAACACTCGTCAACTCGACAGTGACATTGACGTCTGAAGCCACAAAGATCACGCGTACCACGGTTACGAATGGGTCCGGCGAATACGCTTTTGGCGCAGTCGACCCTGGAAAGTACACCGTGAGCGCGACTATGGCCGGTTTTAAGGCCTCGCGACAGAATGGCGTCATCGTCGACTCAGGGAACACCATTCCGCTCGACCTGAAGCTGGATGTGGGGGCGACGACCGAGACTGTGGAAGTGACCGCAACGGAAGCACTCGTCGACAACGGCACTTCTTACAACGGACAGCTGATCGATTCGCAGAAGTTGCAGAATCTTCCTAACCCCGGTCGAAATCCGTTCCTCTTTTCTAAGCTCGACAATGCCGTAATCCCGGCTGGCGATCCACGTTTCGTGCGCTTCCAGGACCAGAGCGGGTCATCAACGATCTCCATTGCCGGCGCTCCGATGAGTTCAAACAATTACCTCATCGACGGTGTTCCCATCACGGACTCCGCAAACCGGGCTGTGATCATACCCAGTATTGAAGCCGTAGAAGAGGTGAAAGTGCAGGCCAACACCTATGACGCTGAGATCGGTCGCACAAGTGGTGGATTGTTCAACACCACTCTCAAGTCTGGGTCGAACTCCCTGCACGGCGTACTCCAAGGTGAAACCCGCCAGACCAACTGGGGGGCGAATCTCTACTTCAATAACCGCAACAATATCCCCCGTGGTGCGGCGGAGTTCTACAGCTACGTCGGCAGCCTGTCTGGTCCGCTTCCTCTACCCAGCCTGCTTGGCGGAAAGGACAAGACCTTCTTTGCGGCCACAGAGGAAGGCTACCGGCAGCGCTCCCCTTATGTGAGCAGCACGCAATTTGTCGTCCCGACAGATTTGCAGCGTTCGGGAAACTTCTCCGAAATCGGCACGGTCATCTCGACGGGTGGAGGTGGGGTTGCGGGTGTATGTGGTTCGGGCACATGTATTCAGAATATCCCTGCTAGTACTTCGAAGGTGCCCGTGTACTACGCTGGCAACATCGTTACGAACATCAATCCGATCGGGCAGGCAATCATCAACTCGTACCCTCACGCGAATACGGCTGTGACAGCCAAAGGGGCGGCGAACTTCAACGGGGGCGACACTCTTGGCGACCGCGCCGACGAATTCAATGGAAAACTTACGCATGAATTCTTCAGCCGCTGGCTGGCGGACTTCTACTATCTGCACTATGGCAGCAAAGAGCCCGGCGGCAACCCGCTGACAAATCTTGCTGGTGCCTCGGGCTCGTACCTCCTCTATCGCAAGGTGGACGCGGTCGGGGTCCAGAACACCGTTACGCTCAATCCCACGACCCTGCTGACCGTGGGCTTTGGATTTAATAGGTTCCCAAATGACACCCGGGACATCAGCAACGGTTTCGACCAGGCCACTCTCGGTTTTCCGGCGTACTACGTCGCAGCCCAGTCGAAAAAGTCGTTTCCTCGCATCACGGCCGACAGCAGCCTGGTCAACGAAGGCACGTCGAACTCCGGTCCCGTCGTGTTTTTCTCGCGCAACTTCGTTGTTGGTGTGGAGAAGACACTGGGGAAACATAGCGTGAAGGCGGGTTATAACTACCGTACGATCAGCGAGACCTTCACTAGTTTGAGCGACACTTCGGGAACGTTCAACTTCAACGCACTTTCGGGTGCGGCCGCCGCCGATATTCTCGAAGGTTATCCAACGACAGGCGCGCTGATCGTTCCCTCTAAGCTTGCCTATAACACTGCTTACCAGGCGGTCTACCTACAGGATGATTGGCGCCCCAGTTCGCGCCTCACACTGAACCTCGGATTCCGATATGAGTTCGAGCCTGGAATTCACGAACGGAACAACCGGATATCCGTGGGCTTCCATCGAAGCGTAAGCTACAACGCCTTCAACAGCGGAGTCACAGCGGTAGGT
>JALYIG010000124.1 GCA_030775885.1 Acidobacteriota bacterium
GTCTGTCGCATCGTCTCGATCACGCGATCCAAGGGCACGCGATGGCTTCCATCCCCATGCAGCACCGCCAGGCGGGCCGCGTTGATCGCCTTCACCGCGCCCATCCCATTGCGCTCGATACACGGAATCTGCACCAGCCCTCCGATCGGATCGCACGTCATCCCAAGGTTGTGCTCCATCGCAATCTCGGCGGCGTGCTCGACCTGGCCGTTGGTGCCGTGCTGCGCGGCGACCAGCCCGCCGGCCGCCATCGAGCAGGCCACACCCACCTCGCCCTGGCAGCCCACCTCCGCGCCAGAGATGCTCGCGTTCTCCTTATATAGAATCCCAATCGCCGCCGCCGTCAGGAAGTAGCGCAGCAGTCCGGCCTCCTTCTCCGCATCGCTGCAGCGCTCGCAAAGGAAGCGCAGATAGTAGAGTGCGATCGCTGGAATCACGCCTGCCGCGCCGTTCGTCGGAGCCGTCACCACGCGGCCGCCCGCGGCGTTCTCCTCATTCACTGCCATCGCCCACATGGTCACCCAGTCCAGCGCAGCCAGCGGATCTGGCTTGTAGATCACCGTGGTCTTGCCACCCAGCTCCTGCTCCCTGAGCCTTTTCGCCAGGCCCGGAGCGCGCCGCCGCACCTTCAACCCGCCGGGCAGTATCCCTTCGATCTCCATTCCTCGCTGAGCGCAAGCATCCATTGCGCGCCACAACATCATCACCGAGCCGCACACCTGATCTTCACTCGATCGCGCCGCAACCTCTGCCACCGGTCGCACGATCTGCACCTGCTCATCGGCCAGCAACGCGCACTCATTCGCCAACACCAATTTGGCAATCGTCAACTGATGCTCGCCTGCTATCCGCAGCAACTCCGCCGCACTGCGATAGGGATACGGCACCACCCGCGTCGAAGCCGCACCTCCACCGAGTTCCGCAAGCCGCTCCGCCTCGGACACAATAAATCCACCGCCGACGGAGTAAAAGACCTCCTCGGCCAACTCCCCACCCGCCGCATCGAACGCGGCAAATCTCATTCCGTTCGGATGCGACACCACCCCAGCCTCGGGATACATATGGCTGCGCCGAAACCGCAGGTCCGATTCCTCCACTCCGAGTTTGCCGCGCGTCCCATCGCAAAATGGAATCTCCACGCGTCCACCCAGCATCAGCCGCGACATCGCCCGCACCTCGGCGATCTTCGCGTCAACCAGCGCGGGGTCCACACTATCCGGAGCCTCACCCATCAACCCAAGCAGCACAGCGCGATCCGTTCCATGCCCAACGCCGGTCAGCGCCAGAGAACCGTACAGGTCCACCGTCACCCGCGCCGTCTTTTCCAACACACCCGCTGCTTCAAGCTCACGCACAAACCGCAGCGCCGCCCGCATCGGCCCCACCGTATGCGAACTCGACGGCCCAATCCCGATCTTGAACAGTTCAAACAGGCTGGTATTCACGCTGTTATTGTAGGCTGCCCCTCACTGCCAAATCACCGGGCGCGCTTCTTCGCCGCCTGCTTCGACTCCACATTCCGGTGAGCCGTCACCAGAGCCCCGCGCATCGTTACCTGGTCCGCGCGTTCGAGCACGATGTACGTCATCCCCATGCGTCCCCACCCGCCCTGCACCGGCTCGTAGACCTCGGGCATCTCTGCGACAAACGCCTCCTGCTGCTCCACGGTCAACTTCAACACACCGCGCCCGCGAGCTTGCCCGGACAGCGTCGCAAAGATCCGCCCACCCACACGAAAGTCCGGATTGCCCATATGCGCGCTCTCCACCGCACCCGGCAACCCGCATGCAATCCTGCGAAATCGATCGACACCGGCAGTCACGCAATCAGCCTCATAAAATCATTTAGGGATCGCAGGCATCTTGGTCGAGCTTGGCGTATTCAACCGCTTGCCTTTGCGCGGAGCAGGTCCTGCATTCGCAGTCGGCGGCTCCGGCCCAGGCGTTCCGGTCGTCCTCAGGTACGCCGCCGCCGCAGTCAGGCGCACCGGAGGTTTAGGGTCCGCGAGCAGCGCATAGACTGCCATCGACGTCGCCTCGTCGTGGTAGTTCGTCAACGCCTTCGCCGATGCCGCGCGCACCGTCTGGTCCTTATCCTTCAGGGCTGCCACCAACTCGTTGTGAATCGGCTCCGTCTTCTCCTGCGAAATCTGCTCGATCGCCGACGCGCGCGCCAGATCGCCGCCGCTCTGGTGAACATATTCATAGGCCGTAATTCCGTAGCCGAACGGTCCCAGCATCATCGCTGCGCCCTGCATCGCGCCCACCCGCGCCAACATTGCCGGGTCGTGCAGATCCTTGCTGATCTTGTGCCGGGCACCCTTCATCATGGTTGGACCCGCGCTGCGTTCTCCATCCACTACCGACATCAGGATGTCCTCGCCGGACTTGTCTCCCATCTTCCACAGCGTCATCGCGGCGGCGAAGGCAACCTGCGGCTCCTTATCATCCAGCAACCTGCGCACGTCCGTGGTCAGGTTATGATCCTTCGCCTGCCCCGCGGCCAGCACCGCCGCGGTGCGCACATCCGGGTCCGGATCGGCCATCCCGTCGACAATCATCTTCTCCGAGTTGGAATTGCGCAGCAGGCCCAGCGCTGCCAGCCCCTGAATCCGTGTCTGCGGATGCTTCGCGTCGGCCATCGCGTCCGCCAGCATCTTCCACGCCACGCGTTCCCGCTCCTCCGGAGTGGCCGCCGCAGGCACCGTCACCGCCGGCGCATCCGTATCCCCAACGACCGCGGCGTCCGCTTTGGTCGTCTTCGCCGGATCCTGCGCGCGAGCCGACACGTCACCCATGGAGACAAAAGTAAGAAGAAGGACGGCGCTCCAATATCTGCGAAAGAGTTTCCTGGGCCCGCGCTTCGTCTCCACGTTCATATCACTCTCCCCGTTCCTACATTGATCTATTACTACCGTAAGTAGATGCGAAACCGAGAGCGGGCAATGAAAGTATTTGCAGCAAAGATGTTCGCGCCGATCGCGATCGCAGCACTGTACATCCAGTCCGCTGGGCTTTCTATCCGACCGCGAATCCGTACTTCGCCGCCAGCGTTTGCAACTCGCCCCACTTCTCGCCCGAATTCGACGGGCTCGGGCTACTGGCACCCTTCGCAGCGCCGAAGATGCCAGCTACGTTCTGGAAGCAGGGCGCCGCAATTGCAGGTGCAAACGGCGTAGGCAAACTGGGAACCGCCGTCTGCGGCTGACTGAAGTTCAGCGCATACGCCAGATTGTTGATGTCGCTACTGGCATCGCGCGCCGTCAGCGGCGTAAGCCCCCAGCGCCACTCAATCATCTTCAGGATGGATGTGTGGTCGTAGACCAGCGAACTGATCCGCGGATTCGTCGCAACGCCGCGCGTGAACGGAGACGCAATCACCACCGGCAATCGAAACCCGAGCAACGCTTTTCCGCCGACAACGTCCGCGTCCACCGAATTGGGCGCGGTAGCGCGCGGAGGCGCGACGTGATCGAAGAATCCTCCCCACTCGTCGAACGTGAAGACAATCACCGTGCTCGACCAGCCAGCCCCGTTCGCCACGGCCTCGAACAAGTTATGCAGAAACAGATCGCCCTCGCGAATGTCGCCATGCGGATGATCGTCGTTGCCCGTTCCATCATCCAGCACGGTATAGAACGGGTCGACAAACGACACCGCCGGCAGAGTGCCATTCGCAGCCTGCGTCAGGAATTCGCTGTGCAGCTTCGAGATGCCAACATACTGTGCCGCCCACAGCGTCAGGTAGGGAATGTTCGAGTAGTAGTAGTTGTGGCTCACACCCGCGGCGGTGAGCCGGTCGAAGATAGTCGGCAGCGAGCTGATGGAAACGCTGTCGCCGGTGCGGTCGGTCTGCCCCGCGTACAAAAACATCCGGTTCGGAAACGTCGGCCCCAGCATCGCCGCGAAGTAGTGGTCGCACGTTGTGTAGTTGCGAGCCAGCGCCGCGTAGAACGGAATGTCCGTCTCCTGGTAGTAGCCAATGCTGAAGATATCGTTCGACCCGGCGCGCAGAAAGCCATCCATCTTTCCGCCGTTATACTCCACCCGCGCGCCGCCGTAGGAGTGGTCCGGATCATGGTGCGGACAGCCGGTGTAGTCACCCGAGAGCGCATAGCTCGCGTGTGATGCGCCGCTGTTATCGATGAAATTCAACCCCGCCTGTTGCCCAGCCGCATTCGGCAGCCATCCCAGGAAGTGATCGAAGCTGCGGTTCTCCATGGTCACGACGATCACATGCTGAATCCCCGATGCAGTGGGGTCTGGCAGGCCGGAGTAGGTCGGCGGCGTCTGCGGGCCGGCGGGCGACACATGCGTCGCGCAGCCTAGCGCCACCGATCCCCCGGCCAGAATCGCATTCTTCGCAAAGTCTCTACGGCTCAATTTCATAGTGCCAACCTGAACGGCT
>JALYIG010000125.1 GCA_030775885.1 Acidobacteriota bacterium
GGCTGGGACAGCCGTACAGAAACTGATCCACTTCACCGGCTTCTGGAACGTGGACCCTACCGGAGTCTAACTCTCTCGAACCTGATCGATGGCGTGACCTTCAACTATGCCCTGCACCTTTACCTTACCCGCAGCGGAGGGCCTTCTTCTTTCAACGACACCTCTGCGATTGGCTCTGGCCAAGCGTATCAGCAGCAGGCCGCGACCTTCACCACCGCCTCGTTCAGCGGGCTACGGGTCAGCCCCAGGGGGAACACATTCGCCCAGCCCTCTCTGGTATTCGGCTCGGCCACGGCGACTTCGGCGAACAACATGGCCACCGTCGCCTGGTTCGAGGTTCTGCTAATAGGGGCCTCTGGCTTGCGACCAGACTCCGTCCAGCGACCGCCCAGCCAGAGTCCAACCTCCGTCTAGTCACCGTCTGGCCACCGTCTGCTGTCAGGCCTGCACGAGCGGGCGTGGATGTCCTGGTAATGCCTTGTACCGGGAAGATGGGTGCCGTCGGCTGCCGAGCAGAGTTCCGGCGGCTGGATGCGCTCGGTGCTGTCCCAGTATGCCGCTGGTTTCCTGATGGTGCTGGCGCTGCTATTGGGATCCGGCCCGGACGCCCTGCCAACAGTGCGCCAGACTCGTTTGGTCGTGGTCAACAAGGTCCGCAGAGCCCTTCCGGTGGTGAACGGATGGGACAGGCCGCCATAGGGTGATCGGCTCGTCCAGGGGACGGCGGTTCTCCTCATTTAGTCGGTCGATCCCAGCGGACTTCTTCCGCGGGGATCTGGCCGGAGTCCTCTCCCCAGCATGGAGCACATCCAGACCACCCTGTCACCCTCCATCGTCGGTCCTTCGGGGAATCTCGTACTCCTGTGTGCCCGGCGGAGCCGATTGTTGAGGCAGCAAAGAGGGTGCCGACACCGCATAGGCGTCCCATTTCTACCTCCGTTTTGTTGCTGCACACGACGCACCTTCCAGCCTTGGCCTGGCCCTGGACAAATATTTTGACTCAGTTTTGGGTGCCCGACCCATATAAGCGGTATCTCCTTACATGAGGGCAGCATTCAACAGAAGCGGTCAGGCGGTTGGGATCGAGCGGAATTGCGCCCTTATTGCCCCCGGATCGCGGATCGATAATGCATTCGATGTCCTTGCGGAAGCTCCGGTGTGGTCCCAGTTCCCTCGTCCGGTTGAGGATGCGGGTAGTCTTGCTGGGTTGCGGGTCGTCCCCAAGGGAGACTACCCGCGCGTAAAGACCGCGTTCTTACTGACGATTCCCTCTCTGCGGGTAGTGTCGATTCGAAACAGGGGTACTCTCTCTTACGGGTTAATCTCATCTATTTCTTTCTTCTTCTTTAGAAAAAAGAAAGAGAGAAAACCACCCGTACCACCCGCAACCTCACAAAGCCCAATAAAGACGCGGCGATTTCTTGCGGGTAGTCGCTTCGGAGACCACCCGCTGGGCACCCGCATTACCCGCACCCTCCACCTTGGTGATCTCCCTGTGTCGCTCCATGCTCCGCAAGGGGATTGGAAGGCAGAAGGCGAAGGTCGCTCTCAACGAATCGACTTCCAGTTGCTTATTCAGGAATGCATTCTTTGCGCTCCCAGAAAGAGGCTCCAAATGAGACGCAAACGCGAACTCACTCCCACCGCCCAGCTTATCCTCCAAGCTGTCGGCAACGCATCCACCCCGCTCAGCCACAATGAAATCGCTGAGGTCACCCACGCATCACCCTACACCGTGACGCACCTGACCCCGCGTCTTGTTCGGAAGTCACTCCTTCGCCGCGCCTGCGTGGGTGGCATGAGCTACTTCACCCTGCCCTTGACGGACACAACGGAGGTGAACCATGGCTAATCGCATGCGTGACATCCTCGACGTGCTCGCTGCCGCCGGAGTCGAACCTGCCCGGGGGAAGATGGTCTGCCCTAACTGCGACGCACGAAAACTCACTGCCAACTCCACCAAGGGGATTGCCAAGTGCTGGGGCTGCGGGATGGCGTGGACGGTCAAAGGCTCGACTACACCACCCGAACTTGACTGGGCAACCCGTATCGTCTCAACCATCGCTGGTGAGTGCCAGGACCATCTGCCGAACTGTCGGATCGCGCTCGACTGGCTGGAACACCGGGGGCTGCCCGTCGAAGATACCCGCTGGCTCTCTGACAATGACCTCGGCGCTGTCCCCTGGAACATCGACGTCGATGCCATCCTCCAGGGAGCTAAGAGCCTGTGGGCAAAGGAACGGGCGCAGCTTTGCGCGGAGGCCGATGACCTACGTGCAACCGCGAAGGCGTACGCAGGCAAACAGGCTCGGGCATTAAATGCCGATGCCGACCGCAAGGATAGGGTGGTCAAGGAGAACGATGCCGCCCTAGAAAGCATCACGAAGGTGTTGCCGCTGCTGCAGAACCCGGCATGGCGCGACGCCGTGGTCTACATCTATCGTGACGCCGAGGGTAACCCCTGCTCTTTGAACCTTCGGCAAGTCGCGTCCGAACCAGACGAGCGGGAGGTTCGCCGTATCCAGCCACGCCGCCGAGGGGTCTTCGGAGCCATTGACGCTCAGTACGAGGCCGGTGATGGATGGAAGGGCCAAGTGCCCGCGCTTACGGTAGTTGAGGGTGAGCACAACCTTCTCTCCTTGCGGGAGCTAACCCGCCGGTGGGACCCGAAACATCGGTTCTCTATTGCGGTCATCGCGATCGGCGGGAAGAACGGCGCGGACAACGCCACGGTCAAGATCCTGGCCCAAGATGACCAGCCACTGGTCATCTACGACAACGACAAGAAGGACGCAGTGACCGGCTTGCCCGGCGGCTACGAACTCGTAGATGCGGTCTCGACCACCATGTACTGCCAGGCAACCACCACGCCTGACGGTATCAAGGACCTCGATGACTACATCAAGGCACGTCCCGCGCTGAATCCCCAGCAACTCCTGGACGAGATATTCGACCAGGCTTTGCCAGTCCCGCTCAAGTTCTCGACCGTCGCTGCTCAGGTTGCTGACATGCTCGACGCCAGCGAGGTGGAGGCAAACGCCCGCGAGATCGCCGTCACCAGCATCATCGTCACCGACGTCAAGCGCCGCGCCAAACTCTACAACGTCGATGGGGAGGCGCTGTTGCTCCTGCCAGACGGGCCGGAGCGCAGTACCCTGATCAACGTCCGGAAGAGTGACCTTCAATTCGCTTCCCTCATGCGCAGATTCGGCATCTCACGCCGGGATTGGGTCGAAGCATGTGTGACAGCAGTCAACATAGCGGCGAACGCCCCAACAACTCCACGGGGGCATGTCCACGACCTCGCGCTATGGACCGGCAAGGAACTCTACATCAACTGCTACGACGGCTCGATGGTCAATATTTGGGTGGATCAGGGTGAGGCCTTGATCCGGCGGGTTCCTGTAGGGACGGACGATGTCCTCATGCACCGCTACGCTACGGGGCAGGACGATGAGTCTTCCCGCTTCCGTCCATGGTTATCCAAGGACGCCGATCTCGACAACATCAAGCCTGGATCCCTACGAGTACGCGCTGACTCACTGATGAACGATCTGATCCTCGATTCGGTCACCTACGCCTCGCACCCCGAGCATTACAAGCAGATCCTCAAGGCTTGGCTGATGTTCCTATTCTTTTCATCGAACGCAGGCAGCAAGCCATTGCTGATGTTTGAAGGCCCCCAGTCCACGTTCAAGAGTTCAGTGGGGAACAACTTCGGCACCATGCTGATCGGGCCGAGGTTCAAGGTCAACAACGCCCCCGAAACAGGTAAGGAGGTGGGCGAGAAGATGTCCGGAACGCCCTTCGTGGTGTTCGACGAGTACGACACGCCGTCGAAGCAGGTCGAGCTGGCGCTGAAGTACCTCTCCACCGGCGGAGCAGACAGCCGCCGCAAATACTATGAGACGTTTCTCACGCTTGAACTCCCTTGCGAGGCCACGGTGATGCTCACGAGCAACTCTAACCCGATTCGACAGCCAGGAGGTTCCCACCGCATGTTCGTCATCCCGGTCGCCCCTCGGCGTTCGGACGGCAGTTCGCGAAAGTACCTGGCGATGGGTGCACACATCACGCCGAAGCTCTTGGCGAACCGGTCTGCATGGTGGCTGGAGTTGCTTGGTGACTTGGCCAACTGCGTTCTCGCACACCACGCCACCGATTCGGCGACCGAGACGGTACTCTCCATGGCTGACTTTGGCGTGTTTGTGGAGCGGATAGCCCAGTATGAGGAATGGGGCGATGAGGCCCGGGCGATGTTCACCAAGATTAATGAGCGCCAGGAAGACCAGTCGGCCCAGTCCCGCGTCGTCCTGGAGCTCCTGACCGAGTTGCTCACGAACAAGCCACTGCTCCAGGGCAAGGCACTGACCGCAGGCGACTGGACGGGCCACTTACAGACCCTGATTCCCGAACATGACCAAGACCGCAAACGGAAAGTTAATAAGAGCTACGTCGCCTGGGAAATCAAGACGTTCTCCGAGCTGTTCAGCAGCCGCCTTAACGTAACCGAGGAAATGAATCGGCGGACCAAGGTCAAAACATACAGCTTCCGGCTACCAGTAGAAAAGGTCGTCGAGATCGATGCGGCAGCATGATCACCGCAGAGAGCCAAGAGAACTGGAACGCCATGGCGGCCCTCCACAAGCGATGGGGCTACTGCCTGAATCACGAAGGATGGTTGACCATTTGGATTGGGGTGATGCTTCGCCGGTATGACGAGGCCCACCCAGGAGGTCTCCGGAGATGGCGCGTTCCGCAGAACCTGACGAAGATCGTGGAATGGCAGGTTCGGGCCGGTGAGCCGAAGCCGGATCACTTGGATGTGGCAGTGGAGCGATTCATCTGGGGGGGAGACAGAGGGCACTTGTCTGGTAACCCTTGGTCCGTGACTCGGCAAACCGCGTGGAAATTCAACCATCCTGTCGTCGAATACTCGATCGGCAAGGTGCCGACGTTGGATGACGACTTCGCTCTTGCACACCGACAAAAGCAAGAAGAAGAAGAACGGGAGGCAGCATGCCGCAGGACGCTCCCGCTCGACGATCTGAGTGACTTGGACTAGACGATGTCGACACGAGCCCTTGGGTGACAGCAGACCGGATGCCGGTCATCACCTCACGTCAGGGAAGATGCGATGCAATGGGCATCAC
>JALYIG010000126.1 GCA_030775885.1 Acidobacteriota bacterium
AACTGGGGCGCGCTTTTCGCGAGAACGAAGATCAAGTGCCCGGGCGCGATGCGGTGATGGTGCTGGGGCCGGAATTCTGGAAGCAGTAATTCGCGAGCGATCCTTCCATTCTTGGGCGGCATGTTCGCCTGAACGGCACGGAGTTCACCGTGATCGGAGTGGCACCAGAAAGCTTCCCGGGGATGCAGGTATTCGGGTCGCCCGACTTCTATATGCCACTCGCGATGGCGCGCGTGTTTTCGGTCAAGCCGCAGAAGAATTTTCTGGATGACCGGGACGACCGCGAGGTGATTGTGAGGGCGCGCTTGAAACCGGGCGTGACGCCCAGGCAGGCACAGACTGAGCTCGGCATGCTGGCGCGAGACTTCGAACGCGAGTATCCCAAGATCAATCGGGATCGCGGCGCAGCGGTACACACCCAGTTTGAAATGCGGACGCAAGGCGATGACGCTAACTGGAAATTCGGCGTGACGTTTGTCACCCTGGGGCTGGGTGTGCTGCTGGTGGCGTGCACCAACGTCGCAGGACTGCTTTTGAGCCGGGCGCGGACGCGGACGCGCGAAATCGCAGTACGGTTGGCGCTGGGCGCCGGGCGGGTGCGGCTGATCCGGCTGCTATTGACCGAGAGCCTGATTCTGGCCTGTCTGGGTGGATTGGGCGGGATCGCTGTCGGATACGGCGGTGTAAGCTTCCTGGCCACTTTCAAAATTCCAGTCGAGTTGCCGGTGACGATCCCGTTCCGGATGGACGCGCGCGTACTGCTGGCAAGCTTGGCATTGGCCGCCTTGAGCGCGCTGGTCTGCGGCTTGGCTCCGGCTCTGCAGAGCACGCGCATGGATCTGGTGAACGGACTCAAGTCGGCCGATGTCGACCTGCCTGGACGCAAACGCATGTGGGGACGCAATGCGCTGGTGGTGGCGCAAGTTTCCATGTCGCTGATGCTGCTAACCGCATCCTTTCTGATGGCGCGGAGCTTCCGGCATAACGTGGCGGGCGGAGTTGGATTCCAAAAAGATCATTTGCTGATGGCCAGGTTCGACCCGCGCCTGGTGCAGTACAACGCAGCCCAAACGCACCAGTTCTATAAGCTACTAAGCGAGCGTGTGCGGGCGGCTCCCGGAGTTCGTAGCGCCGCTCTCACCGCGAACCCTCCGCTGGGACTATCCGATTTTGACCGGGTGGCCATGGTGCCGGACGGTTTTCAGATGCCGCGCGGACGTGAGAATTTCACGTCGAGCATGGACACCGTCGATGAAGGATACTTCGAGACCATGGGGATACCGATTGTGCGCGGACGGGGGTTCCTGGCGTACGATAACGCGGATGGGCCGCGTGTCGCGGTGGTGAACGAACAGTTCGCGAAACATTATTGGCCGGGCGCGGATGCGGTGGGCAAACACATCCGTCTCGAAAGCGGCACTGGTACCCCGGTTGAAATCGTAGGCGTCGCGCAGATGATCAAGTATCGAAGCCCCAACGAAAAGCCACTGGACTTCGTGTATATGCCCCTGGCCCAGCATCCTATGGAGCGCATGGTGTTGATGGTTCGGTCGAGAGGCGCTCCGCTGCAATTGGTTCAACCGGTGAAGGACATTGTCCGTACTCTCGATCCGAACCTGCCGATGTTGGAGACGAGGAGTTATGAGGATTTATACAGGTACCACGCCGTGGAAGGGCCGGCAGTTGCGATTGAGATGGTGGGTACGATGGGCGTGGTGGGCCTGGTGCTGGCCATCGCCGGTCTTTACGGACTTGTCGCTTACAACGTGAACCGCAGGACCCGCGAGATCGCCATACGCATGGCCGTTGGCGCGGAAAGCTCCGACGTGCTGCGTCTGGTGATGGGCCAAGGTCTGGTGCTGGTGGGTTGGGGAACGGCGCTCGGGCTGGCGATGGGTTTCGCGGTGGAGCAGCTCATGAATTCCAACCTGTTTAATGCGGGGAGAGTGGACGTCGTAGCTTATGCCGTTGTGGTGCCGTCGTTGTTTCTGGTGACCATGCTGGCGGCGTATGTGCCGGCGCGGAGGGCGTCCCGGATTGCGCCGACACAGGCGCTGCGATACGAGTAGGGCGGTTGGTTCGGTGAACACCGGGTCCCTACCCACAACCGCCGGAGGCCGCGCGATTGGCCGAGCTTGCGAAACGGAAGCTGGCCTGATCCACGGCAGCCGCAATTTCCAGCCAACTGTGAAGACCGAAGTGGCTGCCGAAGACGATTCAGAACACGTCGAGAACATGTGAGGCTCCAGAACAGGGCCTGCCAGGGCTCCCAAAATATATTGAACAACGATATGGGGCTTATCGTTTAACAATATGTGATACTAGCGTTTCTAACACTGCGAAGGAGCAACCACATGTCCAATCCGTTCTCAGATCCCTTAGCCCTCTGTAGCGGGGCCCTGCGCATACTGATCAAACTGAATCTGCTCATGGGCGCCCTGATCATAGCGCTGCTGATCGCCAGCGTGGTCGCCGAAGCTCCGGTCATGAGAGCCCTCGGCGTGCGACCGGACGAATTCAATGCAAGGCTGTTTTTCGGCATGCGCGTGATCATGGTGATCGGAGTCTGCACTGTTCCCGTGGTGCACTTCGTATCCCAACGGCTGCTGATGATCGTCGCCACCGTCAGCACCGGAAATCCCTTCATTGTTGTGAACGCTACGCGACTCCGGGCGATCGCCTGGGCGTTGCTGGCGCTCGATCTAATCCACTTCGCCGTCGGCGCCGTTGGCTCCAGCGTATCGTCTGCTGCCGGGCCGCTCCATCTGAGCTGGGGCTTCTCATTGACGCGATGCATGGCTGTGCTTCTGCTCTTCGTGCTGGCGCGCGTGTTCGAGGAGGGCGCACGCATGCGCGAAGAACTCGAAGGGACGGTGTGACCAATGTCGATCATCGTCAAACTGGACGATATGCTCTACAAGCGCCGCATGACGCTGACGGAGCTGTCCGAGAGAATCGGAATCACGCTCGCCAACCTTTCGGTTCTCAAAACAGGAAAGGCACGCGCCGTCCGCTTCTCCACACTCGATGCCATCTGCGCGGCACTGCAGTGCCAACCGGGTGACCTGCTCGAATTCGCCGCAGGGTCGCCAGCCGAGCTCGACGAAGGGGTTGCCGCCGCCTCGCCACGAAACTGAAAGAGTTTTCTAAGCCATGAAAACAACTGGATCCCACAATGAAAAAGAACCACAGATGTACATGACCACCAGATCGGTTTCGGAACGGATCGAGGAAATCGCGCCGCGCATCAAGGCCAGGATCGGAGGCGTTCTCTACTTGATCATGATCGTTCCCGGCATCTTCGACGAGGCCTTGGTGAAAGCGGGACGCACAAATCGGCGCGCAGCGGAGCGAGTCAGGCGTTGTCTATGAATAGCGTTGCAACCGTGCCGTGGACTACGGAGATGCCGCCGCGGACCAAGGCGAGAATGGCGGGTGGTTTCTATCTGGCCACGATATTGACGGGAGTCTTCACTCAACAATACATCTCCCATCTTGTCGTCTCCGGCGACGCCGCGGCCACGGCGGCAAACATCCTGTCGCACGAATCCGTCTTTCGACTTGGGTTCGCCGTCTACCTGATGGA
Source organism: Acidobacteriota bacterium (assembly GCA_030775885.1). Classification (GTDB taxonomy): domain Bacteria; phylum Acidobacteriota; class Terriglobia; order Terriglobales; family Acidobacteriaceae; genus Edaphobacter. The sequence goes on from JALYIG010000126.1 coordinate 3,587, forward strand.
ATTGGCGTGCCAGATCACGATGACCGCGCTGATGTATGATTTGCTGAAGCCCGTCAGCCGGAGCGGGTCGCTGCTGGCAGCGATCTTCGGTCTCATCGGTTGCGCAGTCAAGATTGTGAGTCGCCTCTTCTTTTTCGCTCCGTTACTCGTCCTCGGCGGGGCGCACTACTTGAGTGTGTTCAGCGCTGAACAGCTGCACGCGTTGGCACTCCTCTCGCTCAGAGTGGAGTATCACGCTGAAGCAATCGCGATGGTGTTCTTCGGATTCTATGCACTGCTGAAAGGCTATCTGGTCTTCAGGTCCACCTTTCTTCCTGGCATTTTGGGCGTCTTGTCGGCAGTCGGAGGTTTGGGTTGGCTGACCTACTTGTACGAGCCACTGGCATCCCGAATGGCCGCCTACATCGTGAGTTTCGCCGTCGTCGCTGGTTTCTCAAGTGCGTTGTGGCTCCTGGTGTTTGGTGTGAACGAGCAGCGCTGGAGGGAGCAGGCAAAAGCAGCAGGGCAATGAGGCACACACAAATCCAACAAGGAGAATATCCAATGAAAAACAACACCATGTTAATCATGGCGTCTCTGCTCTCGCTCCTCTTGCTGACGCTTCACATTACGGACGACATCGTCCGTGGGATATCGGAGGCCGAGAGCTCAAACATTGCGCTGCTCGTCCTCGTGGTCTTCCTGTACGGGACGCTGGTGCTCCCCGAACGGCGATGGGGGCACGTCATCATGCTGCTCGTCGGATTGTTGGCGGCAGCCATGCCCGTGATGCACATGAGGGGGGCACATTACGGCGAGATCGCCAAATCCCCCGGCGGCTTTTTCTTCGTCTGGACACTCTGGGCGCTCGGCGGGCTCGGGGGCTTCACCTTCATCCTCGCGGCGCGCGGACTGTGGAGCTTGCGACGGGGCCAGCCCCGGTAGTCCTGCCGGGTGAAGTACAAGGAGCCTAAAGCGTCAGCCGCCGAACGCGCGAGATCGGCATTCGCATGGCCCGTTAGCGATGCTCGTGTACAGATCGCGCTTTGTGCCCCGCTTGCTGGGTGTCTGGCTGGTCGTCAACGGCTTCGTTTATCTGGCCGATCGCTTCGCGGGCTTACTATTGCCGCACTACGCGAATGCGGTGGGCAAGCTTATCTTCCCCCGCCCTCACAGGTGAGGTGGCGTTCGTGCTGTGGCTCGTGGTCAGGGGCGCAAAGGAGCCGACCGTGAAGGCGTCGGCTTCTGATTGGCAAGCTCGGCGTGCGCCAACCCCAAACGCTCGATACGAGTGTGAACGCATACTTGGCAGGCCACAAAATACGATGGCCTGCCCTACAGTGAATGATTCTGTAGTGTCTGGCGGGTACGCTGGGCACGGCTGCGCGCGGCTTATGGACCGGAAAGATCTTAGTACCTAATCTTGCAGTCTCATGGACGACGATAGACGAGCAAGGTTATTCGAGTGCCCTCTATCTCAGTGTTTGTGTGTGAAGCGCAGCCGATTATTGTAGTAGGCCTTCGAAAGGTCCTGTCCGAATGCGGGGATCTGGAATTCGCCGGGGCGGTCTCTCGAATGAGCGATGCTCTGGAAGCTTTGATCCGGTTGCGGCCGGACGTGGCATTACTCGACGTGAGCAGCGGCTTTACGACCGCGCTGCGATTGGTTGCCGGACTGAAGGCGGCTTCAGTGCCTTGTCATGCGGTGCTGTGGGTGGGGGAACTTCCGGAAATGGATGCGTTTCGGGCGCTGCAGCTTGGGGTTCGCGGGATTGTCAAGAAGACTCTCCCGGTTGGCAAACTAGTCGAGTGTCTGCGAGTGGTGGGGAGCGGCAAGCTTTGGATGGACGAAAGCGAACACGTCACCGAGTTCCTGCATCGCAAGGAGGCATCCCGGCTGACACCTCGCGAGAAGGAAGTGGTGCGCCTGATTTGCCAGGGAATGAAGAACAAGCAAATCGCGGAGAATCTGCATATTATGGCGGGGACTGTGAAAGTTCACTTGATGCACATTTTTGAGAAGACAGGGCTGCAGGACCGGCTGGCGCTGGCGGTTCATGGGCGAGAGTTGGTGGGGATGGAAGCGCTGACTGAGGAAACTTCGACCAAGTAGTGAGGATCCGGGAGGTCCGCCCCATCCAGTCAAAGCTCGCGGCTCACTAAAGGCATAGGGCCAACGGGTCGATTACAACTCTTGGCGAGCTCGACTTCATCTTTACAGCCGGCGAGGACCGTTCTGCCCCAAATCAAGTGGGGACCCTGGTCGCACACGTTCGCGCCGTCGTTTTCCGATTGCTTCTTTATCGCGTTGGTGGCGTGGTTGTTTATCTGCGGCGCTAGCGGCTGGAAATCCCTGCTTATGGATGGCGACACGGG
>JALYIG010000127.1 GCA_030775885.1 Acidobacteriota bacterium
GACCTATGCGGGGCTGGCGCACCAGGCGAGCATTGACTATTTGAAAGAGCTGGGGATTACGGCCGTGGAGCTGTTGCCGATCCACGAGATGGTGGATGAGGGACATCTGGTAGACCGTGGGCTACGGGACTACTGGGGGTACAACACGCTGGGGTACTTTGCCCCGGCGGCGCGCTACTCGTCGAGCGGCGACCACGGTGGCCAGGTGCGCGAGTTCAAGGAGATGGTGAAGGCACTGCATGCGGCGGGGATCGAAGTGATTCTGGACGTGGTGTACAACCACACATGCGAAGGCAATCGCATGGGGCCGATGCTGAGCTTCAAGGGGATTTGTAACACGACGTATTACAGACAGGTGGTGGACAATCCCCGGTATTACATGGATTACACGGGGACGGGCAATACGCTGAACGTGCGGCATCCGCAGGTGCTGAAGCTGCTTATGGACAGCCTGCGCTACTGGGTGACGGAGATGCATGTGGATGGGTTCCGCTTTGATCTGGCGGCGACGCTGGCGCGTGAATTGCATGACGTGGACAAATTAGGTGGATTCTTCGACACCATCCACCAAGACCCGACACTGGCTGATGTGAAGTTGATTGCGGAGCCGTGGGACGTGGGCGACGGCGGATACCAGGTGGGAAACTTTCCAGTGCTGTGGGCGGAATGGAACGGCAAATATCGCGATACCGTGCGGAGGTTCTGGAAGGGCGATGAGGGGACGCTGTCAGATTTTGCGTACCGGCTGACGGGGTCGAGCGATTTATATCAGACGGATGGGCGCAAGCCATACGCAAGTATCAACTTCATCACGGCGCATGACGGATTCACGTTATGCGATCTGGTGAGCTTCAACGACAAACACAATGAGGCGAACGGCGATAACAACTCCGACGGAGAGAGCCACAATAATTCATGGAACATGGGTGCGGAAGGTCCGACGGACGATCCCGCGATCAATGCGATGCGGGAACGCCAGATAAGGAATTTTCTGGCGACGTTGCTACTGAGCCAGGGGGTGCCGATGCTCTGTGGGGGCGACGAGTTTGCGCGTTCGCAGCGGGGCAATAACAACGGCTACTGCCAGGACAACGAACTGACTTGGTACGACTGGAAGCTGGACGAATCACGCGTGCGGTTGATGGAGTTTACGCGCAAGATGGTGAAGCTGCGGCTGACGCATCCGAACCTGCACCGCAGGAAGTTCTTTCAGGATAGGACGATCCGCAATTCGGTGGAGCGCGATATTGCATGGTACGGCGCGGACGGCCACGAGATGGGTGAGTCGGAGTGGACGGCACACTGGACGCGCTCGATGGGCGTAATGCTGAACGGAAAGACGCTCCAGACGGCGGATGAAAATGGTGATCCGCTGGCGGATGACAGCTTCCTGATCCTGGTGAATGCGTTCCACGAGGGTGTGGAGTTTACTCTGCCGCCGTTTCCGAATGGCTCACCTTGGTGCCAGGTGATGGACACTGAGAATATCGACGATCCGTTCAAGCGCGCGAAGGTGGGCGCGAAGGTAATTGTGGGCGGTCGCTCGATGATGCTGTTCAGCGACAGCAGGGACGTGATGACGAAGCTGGACCAACCGGATGAGCCAAAGTCTAAAGCGCCTGGGAATCCTGGAGAGACTTCTTCATCCCAGCCCAACTGATGCGGCTGGAAGCTTCGGGTGAGCCTCCGCCGGCCCAGTGGGTTTCGAGTGAGACGGCGTTGCGGTAGCCGATTGATTTGAGCGCGCGATACTGTGCAGGCCAGTTGACGAGGCCGATGTCGACCGGCGACCAGGCTGGCTTGCCGGCGTCATTGAGTACGGTGTTCTTGCAGTGGCAATGCTGGATGCGGTCCTTGGGCAGCAGGTCCCAGCCCTTGGGGAAGGCGTCGGCTTCGCCCGCAAAGACGGCGTTCGCGGGGTCCCAGTTAAGCATGAGGGGCGGGACAGCGGCGAGGGTGCGCGCGGCTTCCGGCGCGGTGGACGTGTTGCAGGACTGCTCATTCTCGATGACCAGCATGATGCCCTGCTTTTTGGCTATTTCGCATGCGGTGCGCAGCTTGTCGTGGATGGCGTCGCGGTAGGGAGCGACGTCGTCCAGGCGCAGGAAATCGAAGATGCGGATCTTGTCGGTCTTCAACTGCTTTGCGTGCTCGATGCAGGTGCCGAGGACGTCATCTTGCTTCTTGAAGTCGTCGTTGGCGGCGAAGTTGTCGTGGCGGGCGCTGTACTTCGAGGTGGGGGCGCCGGGCCAGTCGACTTTGAAGAGTGGGCTGGCGAGGTCGGTGACGCGCAGGTTGTATTTTGCGAGGGTGGACTGCACGCGGGCCATGTCGTCGGCGCCGAGGTCGGCGATGTTTTTGCCCCACATGGTACGGAGCTCGACCCACTGCATGCCGAAGTCTTTGGAGGCGACGAAGCAGGCGTGGTCGAAGTCTTCGGAGATTTCGCCGGTGATGACGCTGATCTTAAAGGGCGACTTCGCCTGCGCGCGGGCGATGCGGCGAGCGGCGAGCGCGGCGGTGGCGCAAGCGGCGGTGGCGAGAAAGGTACGGCGGGTCGTGTTCATTATTTTGCACCTGCAAAAGTGTTTGCCTGCTGATTGAGGTCGTCGGGAGTAGGGTCGCTGCTGAGGAACAGGATGCGGTAGCGGAAGGTCGCCGACTTGCCTGAGTCGAGGGAGAAGTTGAGGGGTGCGGTCTTGGGATCGAATCCGTGGACGCCGAGCGGGTTTACCGCGAAGAGGCCGTAGTCGCGGGCGTGCCAGTAGGTGGGGAAGTCAGGGTTGGATGGGTGGTCGATGACGGCGATGGTCTCGGGCTTACCGCCGGCTGTGGTGCCGGAGAGCTCGCACCAGGTGGCGCGGGTGCCCCATGCTGCGGCGCCGACTTTTCCCTCGCTGGTGCGGTAGACGCCGGTGGCGCCGGCGGTGGCTCCGGCGACGGGGGTGGCAACGCCGTTTGCGTCGCGTAGGACCTCGGGCGCTGCGGTCGCAGATTCAAGGAAGTGAGCGACGCGGATGCCGAGCATGCCATCCTTGTCGTCGTGGAAGACGACCGGCGAGAGGGCTTTGAGGGTGACCGTCATCTCGATGGCGCGGGCGGGCTTGCCGCCGATTGTGGTTTTGGAGAAGACGTAGGTGGTGGTCTGGTGGATGACGGGCGGTGTCTTATTGCTGCCGATGGAGGGAACGTCGGAGGAGGGATACCAAGTGGACTCGGTGATGAGCTCGCCGGAGTTGGCGCCGCTCTTTGCGGAGACGATGCGGTCATGATCGATGGAGCCGTACTTGGCGCGCGCTTCGGGCTTGATGGCGTCGGAGTTGTTCCAGTAGTCGATGTTGTTGACGTTGGAGTAGTTGAACCAGAGGCCAGTGTGGTGGGGATGGTCGGTGCGTTCGCCCGGCATTGGCGGGTTTCCGCGGGTGAGGGTGGTGCCATCCGGCGAAATCAAAGGGTAAAGGATGGGTTTGCGCTGGCTATTGCCCCACATGTAGGAGGTGAAGGGCGCGCCGTCGATGGTGACGTCGACGCGGTGGGCGGAGTCGTTGACGGTGAGGGCTACGCCTTTGGAGGAAGCAGCATGAAGCATCGGAGCGAAAACCAGGAGAACAGACAGCAGCAAGGGCAAATGCCAATACGGGGATCCTTCGCTACGCTCAGGATGACAATCGGTGTGGGGGAGTCTAGATGTGTTCATAGGGCTTGCCTCCCACTATCACCTGCTGCGTCTTATCGTCGAAGGTGACTTTCTGGCCGGTCTGCACGGCGGCGACGTTCATGCAGAGGGCGATGGAGTGGCTGTAGCCAGCGCGGATGCTGGCGTTCGGGGTCTTGCGGGAGCGGACGCACTCCATCCAGTTGCGCATGTTGGCGTTGGTCTGGGGATCGCCTTTGGCGGCGTCGCCGGTGTTGGCGTCGGTCGAGACTCTTTCGACCTTGTCCACGAGCGGGAAACTGGGAAGAAGGTTGGGCTTCATCTTCATCTCCGCCCCCATCTTCGCGTTGAGTCCGCCGGTTGGCGTGACGGTTTGCTTGTCCATGTCGATCATGCCGCCGTTGGAGTAGTAGAGCTCCTTGACGCCGCCGGCTGAGTTGGTGAAGCGCGAGGTGTACTGCACCTGGAAGCCCTTGGTGAGATCGTCGAGCGGCCCGTAGTCGAAGACTGCGGTCATGGTGTCCCAGTTGGTGCGTCCGTCCTTCCAGAGGTAGATGCCGCCGTTGGCGACGACCGAACGCGGGTGGGGAAGGCCGGTGAACCAGTGGACGGTGTCGATCTGATGGACCAGCCACTGGTCTGGAATGCCGGAGGAGTAGGGCCAGAAGAGGCGGAACTCGAGGTATTTGCGTGCGTCGAACTTGTCCTTGATGACGCCGAGGCAGTAGCGGTCCCAGTCGGTGTCTTCTTCGCGCAGCGTGGGGACGACGTCGGGGCGACGCCAGCGGCCGGGCTGATTGACGTTCCAGCTCATCTCGACCATGACGATGTCGCCGAACTTGCCGGACTGAATGTATTCGGCGGCCTTCATGTAGCCGGGCGTGGAACGGCGCTGGGTGCCGACGGCGATGACCTGCTTTGAGCCCTCGACGGCGGCGAGGAAGTTGCGGGCGTCGTCCATGCGGTGGGCGGTGGGCTTTTCGACGTAGGCGTCGCGGCCTGCCTTAACTGCCTCGATGCCGTGACGCGCGTGCTGGAAATCGGCGGTGGCGATGAGGACGGCGTCGATGTCCTTGCGGGCGTAGAGTTCTTCGTTGTTACGCACCATGTCGACTTTGCAACCGGCGACTTTTTCGACGGTGGCAGCGCCTCGTTCGCGGGCGAGTTTCCAGATGTCGGAGACGGCGATTAGTTCGAAGTTCATCTCCTTTTGGCTGGCTACAAAGGCGGGCAGGTCGCCGCTGAGCATGCGGTCGCCGCAGCCGATGATGCCGGTGCGGACACGGTCGTTTGCGCCGACGATGCTGGCGTAGCTCTTGGCGGTCTGGGTTGCGGCAACAGCGAGGGCTGCGCCGCCAAGCTTCACGAAGTCGCGGCGATTGGTTTCGAGTGTTGTCATGGTTCTTGTCTCCGGGTTCTGTTGGCGATGCGAGGATCGCAAATTCTCTGGCGAGCGGAAGTCTACATGGTTTGGGGTAGGTTACGCGAGTGTGGTCAGACCATATGGCGGATAGTGACCGGCTGTGGGGGGCTGGAGGGTGATTGCCCAGTTCAAGTTGCCCTCAGTGGCTAAAGAGTGTGCTGAAAAAGTAATTCGCACAATTCATGAATGACCTCAGCGGCTGAAGCTGGATTGCAAATGCAGCACTTACGGCACGATAAATCCGCGCCCTTAACAAAAACGGACTTTTTCAGCAGTCTCTGAAGCCGGATTGCATATGAGCCGCTTATGGCACGGATAAATCCGTGCCCTTAATAAAGCGGACACCACGGGAGTATGGCAGCGCTCGGCGAGGCCAGTTTGGAGGCTTGCTAGCGGAGGGTGACGTCCCAGATTTTTGAGAAGCGGGACTTGCCGGCTGGACCTTCGATGTAGAGGACGACTACGAAATTTCCGGGCTTCTGGTACTGGTGGATGGGGTGCTGCTCGGAGGAGGTGGTGCCGTCGCCGAAGTCCCAGTGCCAGGTGGTGATGGGGCCGGTGGACGTTGAGTCGTCGTGGAAGGCGACCTGGCGGCGGCTCATGTCGATGACGGTGAAGCTCCAGTTAGCGTCGATGGGCTTGCGGAATTGGGGATCGAGCGGCATCAGGCGGAACTCGCGCAGGTAGGTGGAGTTGCCGTACATGGTGTGCTCAGGAGAGAGATTCCAGAAGCCGTTGTTCTTGCCATCGGGCGAGCCGTCGTAGTCGATGACGGCGAAGGAGAGGCCGATGAATTTGTCCTCGTACAGCTCGGACTCGATGGAGCGCTGCGGGCCTTCGCATCCGGCGTAGTCGAAGGGAGTTATATAGAACTCCATGATGTAGTGGCCGGATTGGCCGGGGCGGAAGTTGTAATTCTGCGCGGTGTTGGCGTAGGGGAGGCGCTTATCCCAGGGCTGGCAACCCCAGGCCATGGCCCAGTCCTTGCCTTCGTGCGGGGTCATGATGTGGTAGTTCTGCGCCTGCACACCGTGCATGGAAAAGTGCGCGTCCCACTCGTCCTGGTCGGGGTTGTTGCGGAAGCGCGGGATGAGCGGACCGCCGGAGCGGTCGCCGTCGACGACCAGCTCGAAGGTGTCGTTGTGCAGGCCGGGGTCGGCGAAGTCCCAGTAGTTGTCGTAGGCCTCGTAGAGGAAGTAGAGGCGGTTGAGGCCTTTGATCCAGCCGACTTTGACCTTGATGTCGAGGTCTTTGGGGTCGGGGGCGGCGTGCTTGTGTTCGTCGTCGTGCATTTCGGCGAGGGTGATGGCGTAGGAGTCGGGGACGATGGCCCAGTCTGTGGGATCGCCGTCGATGCGGGGGATTTTATCGGCGGGGAATTGGAAGACTTTGAAGCTGGGGAGCTTGGGTTGGGTGGCGGAGATCATATTGTCTTGCGGAGACGTGACGGGGGGCGCGGGTGCTTGCGCTAATGCAGTTGACGCGGAGAGACACACGGCGAGGGAGGCGGCAAGAAGAGAAAATCTGACCTCAGCGGCTAAAGCCGCAACACGATGGTGGCACTTACGGCACGGCTGAAGCCGTGCCCTTAACGAAAGGCGCGAAGCGAGCATTGCTCTCGAGCATGTCGAAGCGAGGGTTTGGCGGGAAGTCATGAGACGGAGACCGCCTTTCTGCCTTGGTTGACGTGCGCGGGCTTGCCGGCAAACCGTTCCACCTTCAGGCTTGTGGTGTCCTTTGCTTCGAGCGCGTAGCTGAAGTAGTCGGGCCGATTCGCTCCCCAGGCGACCTTGCAGTTGCGCAGGGTCACGTTGTCGGCGTGCTCGATGGAGAAGCCTGGAGTGTCGCGGGGTTCGATGCCGGGCTGGGCGGTGGTGGGGCGATTGTCGAAGAGGCCGCCGGGATATTTGGTGGTGCGGTCGAGGGTGACAGAGACGCGGTCGAACGAGACGTCGTGAATGCGCGATTGCGCGCTGCCGCAAACGCGGACGGAGTTTTCCGCACGGCCGGTGACGTTGCTGACATTGATGTGGTGCAGCGTGCCGGGTTTGCTGGCGGGGGTGCGGGGGATGGCGGTGAAGGAGATGGCCTCGCCCCGTCCCCACCACGGGTTGGAGAAGTAGTGCGAGTTGAAGGTGATGTCGCGGTAGTCGATGTTGTAGATGTTGCCTTCGTCGCGGAGCTGGATGCAGAGGCCCCGGGAGCTGTTTTTTATCTGGCAGCGCTCGAAGCGGATGTTGTGCACGTCGGAGGTGGTTTCGGTGCCGATCTTGAGGCCGGCGTCCTGGGTGTCGATGACGCAGTCGTGGACGTGGATGTTGGAACACTCGCCGTAGTCCGCCGGCTGGCGGCTACACTTGATGACCACGCCGTCGTCTCCGCAGACGAGATCGCAGTTGCGGATTTCGACATTGCGAGAGTGGTCGGGATCGATGCCGTCGCAGTTAGGGACGTCGAGCAGGTTGCGGACCTTGACATTATCGACGAGTACACGGTCGCAGCCGAGCATGTGGAGGCCCCAGTTGGGCGCTTCGGCGAAGGTGATGTCGCGAACTTCGAGGTCCTTGCAGCCGGTTAGGACGAACATCTTGGGGCGGAAGTCGCCGGGCAGCCACCACTCGTTGGGCTGGTCGTAGGACTTCATGAACTCTTTGGCACGGCCCTGGATGTTGCCGGTACCGGAAATGCGGAGGCCTTGCGCGTTGGTGGCCATGATGACGGCGCCGAGTGCGGCGGCCATGGTGTCGCCATCCTGCGAGCCGGGGAGTCCGCCGCGGTAGTCTTCGCGTTTGGTGCTGATGAGTAGCTGTGCGTCGTCTGCGAGGTGGAAGTCAATGGAGCCCTTGAGCTCGATGGTCCCGATGAGGTACTTGTGGCCGCCGCGGACCAGGACCTGCGCCTTGCCCGGGTAAGAGGAGGCTTCGTCGATGGCGCGCTGGAAGGCGGCGGAGTCGAGGGTGGTTCCGTCCCCGGTTGCACCGAATTTGAGGACGTCGAAAATTTTTACCTGCGGACTTTTTGTTTGGAAGGCGAAGGCGCGCAGAGGGGAGAAGGCGGCGATTCCGGCGGCTGCAGCGCCGGTAGTGAGGAGTTCGCGGCGCGTAGGCCTGCGCATAGTCGGATGCGTGATGTGGGTCCGATTCAAAGGAGGTCCTCGGCCCGGGATGCGGCCCGGCCACCACTCTACTATAGGCAGCGGCGTGCGCGCAGAGCGGTGGGCACGGGGGCACGCGGGTTGTGGGTTGACCGTGGCGTGAGGGCTCGTCTATCGTGATTTCCGTTCGGTAAAACGTTTCCCTATGGGATTTGCTTTGAAGTCGATGGGAGGCGGTGCTCGGTTCGTCGAGGCTTACATGAAGATTTTTAAGATACGTTTGTTGGTTGCGGCGCTATGTGCGACGCTCTGTCTGGCTGCGACTGCATCGGCGGCCGTGAAGCCGTCGGATTTGTTCAGCGACCACATGGTTCTGCAGAGCGGGATGTCGGTGCCGATCTGGGGCACGGCCGATCCGGCGGAGAAGGTGACCGTCACGCTGAGCGGGCAGACCAAGTCCGCCACAGCCGATGCGAGCGGCAAGTGGATGGTGCGGCTGCTGAAGCTGAAGGCGGGCGGGCCGTTCGAGATGACGATCTCTGGAAGTGCGGGCGAGGCGCCACTGGTGGTGAAGGATGTGCTGGTGGGCGAAGTGTGGCTTGGCTCGGGCCAGTCGAATATGCAGTTCACGGTGTCGAAGGCGCACGCGTCGTACGCGGGCATGCTGGATGAGGACAAGGAGATTGCGGCGGCGAACTATCCGCAACTGCGGATGTTCATCACGAAGCCTTCGATGACTTACACGCCGCAGACCGATGTTGCCGGCGTGTGGCAGGTTTGCACCCCGGCGGTGGTGGGGGACTGGTCAGCGGTTGGATATCTGTTTGGGCGGAATTTGAACATGGCGCTGAAGGTGCCGGTGGGGATTCTGCTGTCGGCGTACGGAGCGAGCACGGCGGAGGCCTGGATTCCGCGGGAGGCGTTGGTGGCTGATCCGCTGCTGAAGCCGATGGTGGACAAACTGGACGCGCGCTACAGCTACTGGAAGGATCATCCGGGAGGGAACGACGCGGGCGCTCCGCCGGAACCGATGATGTTGAACGCGCGGCTCCCAAAGCCTGGCGCGCCGCCGGTGCCGCTGCGCGACCCTTCGCACAACCAGCATCAGCCGACGGTGAATTACAACGCGATGATCAACCCACTGGTGCCGTATGCGATTCGCGGAGCGATCTGGTACCAGGGCGAGTCGATTGGCGGAGGACCGCAGGGGTTGATGAACTATGGGCATGTCATGGAGACGTTGGTTACGACGTGGCGCAAGCTGTGGGGCGAGGGCAACTTCCCGTTCTTCGAGGTGCAGCTTCCGGCGCTTAAAAACGTAAGCAACAATCCGCTAGTGCGCGAGCAGCAGGCGAAGGTTCTGTCACTGCCGAACACTGGAATGGCTGTCACGGTGGATGTTGGCGATCCGGCGAATGTGCATCCGAAGAACAAAGAGCCGGTGGGCTATCGGCTGGAGTTACTTGCGCTGGCGAAGGCATACGGCGACAAGAGCATGGAGTTCTCCGGCCCGATGTACGCGTCGAGCAAAGTGGATGGGAGCGCGATGCGCGTGATGTTCACCCACGCCGCTGGTTTGATGGCGAAGGACCCGCCGCTGAAGTGGTTCCAGATTGCGGGGGCGGATCAGAACTTTGTGGATGCGGATGCCAAGATCGAGGGCGACTCGGTGGTGGTGAGCAGCGCTGCGGTGCCGAACCCGGTGGCCGTGCGCTATGCGTGGGACAACTATCCGAGCACGGCTAATTTGTACAATGCTTCGGGCCTTCCGGCGGCTCCGTTCCGCACCGACAACTGGGACGCGATGAAGGCGGTGGCAGCGCAGTTCACGATCAAGTAAAACGACGACGAACGCTGATAAAAAACAGGCCGAAGGAAAGCGATGCTGCTGCTCCTTCGGCCTGTTCTTACTTTCGCGGTGCTGGTGCGTAGGGTTGGCCGTGACGCTGCACCTGGGTGGGGTCGAAGCTAGTGGTGGTGCCGGTATCCCAGGTTGCGCCGGGTGGGACGAGGACGTTGTCAACGGTGCGGTCCTTGGTCTCGCCGGTGCGGACTTCGATGCGATTGCGATCGATGCCTTTTTCGTCGGTGAGGTATTGCTTGACGTTGAGGGTGCGCTCGGCGGCGGCTTCCGGCTTCTCGGTGACGTCGTGCCTGCCGACCACGACTAGCACTGCGTCGGACTCGCGATTCATTTCGAGTGCGATGTCGTCGAGGCAGCCTTTAGCTTCGTTATCCACTCGAACCGGCCGCTTCCTGTCGCGCTCGAACGAGATGCTGCAGAGGGTCTGGGCGAGCGGCGCCGGCGGCAGAGGCGGCGGAGGCGGCGCGACGACCGTGACCGTTACCATGGCCGAGGCGGACTTACCCAGATCGTCGACCACGTTACAGGTGATGTTGACGGGGCCGCTCTTGACGTCGGCTGTTGACAGCGTTCCGGTAGCGCTGGTGCCTGTGACCTGGCCTGCGGTGGTGGCGTAGGAATAGGTGAGCGTACGATTCTGCGGACTTCTTGCGGTGGATGTGATGCTTGCAAAGCCGCCGGGCGGGATCGTGGCCGGACTGGCCGAGCACGAGATGGTCGGGGCCTCATAGGCCATGACGCGGAACGAGGCGGTACATTCGGCGTGCTGGTTGGGCTGAGCGCCTTCGCTGACGTGGCCGACAATGGTGTAGTCTCCGGCAGCGAGCCCGTTGGTGGCGATGGTGGCACCTGTCTCGCTGCGCGAGAGTCTGCCACCGGTGGTGGTCCAGGTGTAGTTGGGCTGAAGCTTCTTACTTGGCTGCAGGTTGATCACCGAGCCGGTGACGGTGATGGGGTCGCCCGGATAGACGCTTACTGGCTGCACTTCGCAGCCTAGTGAGGCAGGCAAAGGAGGCGTCATTTCGCCAAGGCGGTACACGAATCCGGCGCTGAGGCGGTAGGCGTAGATCTCGCCTAGCCCGCCGGTGAACGACCCGGGCGAGGTCTGCGGGCCATAGTCGACGCGAGTGTACTGGAAGTCCCCTTCGAATGGGCGGATGGCGAGACGGTTATGCAGTGAGGGAGCGGGTAGCACGTAGTCGACGCCGAAGCCGACGTCGGCGCCCCAGCCCCAGGTACACGCGTTGGACGGCCCGCTGTGCTGATAGGACGGGCCCACCTGGGCGCCACCACCAAGGATGTGAGCAAAGGGGATAAGGCGGCCGATCTGGTAGCGGAATGCTGGGCCGCCCTGAATCGTGCTGAAGCAATAGTCGGGATCGTTGAAGAATTTGCTGTACTCCGCCTGCACGCCAAAGGAGCGGCTAAAGTATCCGGTGACGCTGGTGACCACGCCCGCGTACAGGGGGTCGTACGGCTGGCCGTAAATGTCGCTGTTGCGCGGGTGGAGATAGCTGTAGCCGCCAAAGATATCGACAGACGATTGGCCGGGCAGTCGCGATCCCGCAGACGCCGCCTGGGCCGCGCACAAGACCGGGAGAACGCAGGCTGCGGCCGACAAAAGCAGCGTTCGACACACCGTTACAGAGCGCAAATTCATAGTGATGTTCCTCAAGACACAGTGTTACAAATTCCCGCAGCGAAAGGGGTTTTGAGGAATCGACTGAGTTACGGTGTCCTTGCTGCGGCCCGGGAGCAAACACCTTCCATGACGCGCCTGCGACAGCGAGGGGTGGAGGAGCTCTGCACCTTTAAAGCTCAAGCTTGCGTCCAATTAATGGGGTGATCCGACGTAAACTGAAAGAGCGCGGGATTTTGCGCCGAGTCGGTATTGTCGGCAGCGAAAGGCATTGGGGGTATCAGGCAGTGTGGATTGTAAAGCTGGCGCTCAATCGTCCATACACCTTCGTTGTGTTCGCGTTGCTGATCCTATTGTTGAGTCCGGTCATAATACTTCGCACTCCGACCGATATCTTTCCCAACATCAATATTCCGGTTGTCTCAGTGGGTTGGTCCTATACCGGGTTGAACCCTGAAGAGATCGAGGGACGGCTGACCACGCCGTATGAAAAGATCATCACCACGCTGGTAGACAATGTCGAGCACATCGAATCGACATCGTACAACGGCATAGCGGTGGTCAAGATTTATCTGCAGCCGGGGGCGAGCCTGGACACTGCCAACGCGCAGGTCACAGCCGCGTCTCAATTCATCATCAAACAGCTTCCTCCGGGGATACTTCCGCCGCAGATCATTAACTACTCCGCATCGAGTGTTCCAATTCTGCAACTTGGTGTGTCCGGCAAGGACATGACGGAGCAGCAGTTGAACGATACTGCGATGAACTTCGTCCGGCCCCAGTTGGTTACGGTTCCCGGAGCGGTGCTTCCTGCGCCCTATGGCGGCAAGCAGCGCCAGATCCTCGTCAACCTGGACGAGGGTGAGATGCAGGCGAAAGGAATCGCTGCCGGCGACCTGTTGAGTGCGATGGCCGCGCAAAACGTGGTGTTGCCTTCGGGCACGATCAAGATCGGCCAAAGCGAATACGATGTGCGGACCAATGGGACGCCCAACACCATTGAGGCGCTCGGCAATATTCCGCTGAAAGAGGTCAATGGCACGACGATCTACCTGCACGATGTCGCGAGCGTGAGTGACGGCTTTGCAGTGCAGACTAACATCGTGCGTCAGGATGGCCGCCGGGGTGTACTCATCAGCATCCTCAAGAGCGGGAATTCATCTACGCTGGACGTCGTGAAGGGCGTGCGCAAGCAGTTGCCACGAGTTCTATCCATATTGGCTCCCTTGTCGCCGACGCTGCACCTGGTGCCTCTCGCGGACCAGTCCATCTTTGTGCGTTCGGCGGTTACCGGCGTGATCCGCGAGGGAATCATCGCTGCCGCGCTCACCGCGCTGATGATCCTGCTGTTCCTTGGGAGTTGGCGGTCGACCATCATCATCGCCGTATCCATCCCTCTATCGATTCTTGCGTCGGTGATCACGCTGAGTCTGATCGGCGAGACGATCAACACGATGACCCTGGGCGGCTTGGCGCTGGCGGTGGGAATTCTGGTTGACGATGCGACCGTGACCATCGAGAATATCGAGCGCTTTCTTGAACAAGGCATGCCGCTGCGCCCGGCGATTTTGGCGGGAGCGTCGCAGATATCGGTGCCCGCGCTGGTGTCTACGCTGTGCATCTGCATCGTGTTTTTACCGATGTTTTTTCTGGGTGGTGTCGCGCGTTTTCTGTTCGTGCCACTGGCCGAGGCGGTGGTGTTCGCAATGCTCGCGTCCTACGTGCTCTCGCGAACGCTGGTGCCCACGATGGCGATGTATCTGCTGCGCGAGAAGCAACACCATAGCGCACCCTCCCGCAACTTCTTCAGCCGTTTTCAGCGCGAGTTCGAGTGGCAGTTCGAGCGTTTGCGCGGCGGATATGAATTCGTCCTGGAAAAGCTCGTCTATTACCGACGCCTGTTCGTTCCGGGCTTCCTTCTGGCCTGCCTGCTGGCTTTTATTCTGCTGCCTTTCCTTGGCCAGAACTTCTTTCCCGATACCGACAGCGGACAGTTCATCCTGCACGTTCGTGGAAGCACGGGAACCCGGATCGAAGAAATGGCCAAGCTTTGCGACTTGGTGGAAGGAAGCATCCGCAAGCAGATCCCGCCCGCGCAAGTCGACAACATTCTGGACAACATCGGGCTGCCGTACGGCACCTCGAACGCCCAGCGCATGACCAGCGGAACGATCGGTGCTTACGACGCGGATATCGAGGTAACGCTGACCCGGGATCACCGGCCTACGGAGAAGTACGTGGACGCCCTGCGCCGCGAGTTACCCCGCGAGTTTCCCAATGCAACGTTCTATTTCCTTCCGGCGGATATCACCACGCAGATTCTGAACTTCGGCATCCCTGCGCCGATGGACGTGCAGGTCGAAGGGAACGACATCGAAGCCAGCCGGAACATCGCCGACAGACTGCTGGAGCAATTGCGCCGCGTGCCGGGCCTGGTGGATCTAAGGATTCAGCAGCCGTTCGATTACCCGTCCCTGCAGATCAACGTCGATCGCACCAAGGCGTTGCAGGGCGGCTACTCGGAGCGCGACGTGGGAACAAGTGTGCTCAACACGCTCAGCGGCAGCTTCCAGGTGTCGCCAATGTTCTTTCTCAACTGGACTAACCACGTGAACTACAACATTATTGCGATGACGCCGCAGTACAAGATGGCTTCTACTCAGGACCTCGAAAACATTCCCATCAACCGCAATACTTCGGTAACCGGAGCGCAGCCTGCGAGTCAGCAGACGGAGATTCTCGGCGACCTTGCTTCGGTCACGCGCGGGCACGAGATGGGCACGGTAAACCACTTCAACGTGCGCCGGGTGGTCGATATCTACGGAGGCGTGCAGGGACGCGACCTTGGTTCGGTAAGCCGCGATGTGCAACGAATTCTCAGCGATAATGACAAAAGCCTACCGCGCGGCACCTTCGTATCGCTGAAGGGCCAGGCGGATACGATGCGCAACTCGTACATCGGACTGCTTGGCGGGCTGGCATTTTCAATCGTGCTGGTTTATTTGCTGATCGTGGTGAATTTCCAAAGCTGGGTCGATCCCTTCATCATCATCACCGCGCTTCCTGCGGCGCTTGCCGGCATCGTCGTCTTCCTCTTCCTCACCGCCACCACGCTGAGCGTACCCGCGTTGATGGGCGCGATCATGTGCATGGGCGTCGCAACCGCAAACAGTATTCTGGTGGTATCGTTTGCCACGGACCAGTTGCAACTGCACGGCGATGCGGTTCGCGCGGCGATCAAAGCAGGCACAACCCGTTTCCGCCCGGTGCTGATGACTGCGCTCGCAATGATTATCGGCATGGTACCGATGGCGCTGGGCATGGGTGAGGGCGGCGAGCAGAACGCGCCGCTGGGCCGCGCTGTAATTGGCGGCCTGCTGTGCGCGACTGTGGCGACTCTGGTCTTCGTTCCCAGCGTCTTCGCGCTGATCCACGGAACCGAATCGCGCCGTGCTTCTCGTGAGAAAGCAAAGCTGGAGACACACTTTGCATGAACCAGGCCGGAGCCCGCGTCAGGAGTCAAGATTGATGGAAGATCCAGTGATCCAAAAAACAATCGCAGAGAACCCGGCGCAGTGGACCGCAACTGCGTCCACGCCTCAGCCGCACAACTCCGCGCAGGAGGAAGAAATCGCGCGCCGTCGCCCCCGTCGCGGATCGGTGCTGATCGGCGGCATTGTGCTCGCCATCGCCTTTGGTGCTGCTGTCTTCTACGGCGTTCGCTCGCGGTCGGACGCTCAGCATGATCTGAAGGTTGCGACGTTGCGGGCCGCCGTTCCGACCGTCACCGTGGTGCATCCCATCCTGGGCTCAAAGGCGCAGGAGGTGGTGCTGCCGGGCAATACCATGGCGTTCATCGATACGTCGATCTATGCGCGCACCAACGGCTATTTGAAAAAGTGGTTCGTGGACATTGGTGCGCGAGTACGCGCTGGACAGCTGCTCGCCATCATCGATGCGCCGGAGGTCGATCAGCAACTTCAGCAGGGCCAGGCGGACCTGAAGAGCACGATGGCCAATGAGCAGCTTGCCGAGTCCACCAACGTGCGCTGGCAGGGGCTGGTGGCGAAGCACGCTGTTTCACAGCAGGAGGCCGACCAGGTAGCGAGCGATTTCGCGGCCAAGCAGGCTGCGACCGCGGCCTCCCAAGCGAACGTCCGCCGTCTGGAGCAACTGCAAAGCTACGAGCGTGTCACCGCGCCGTTCGATGGAATCATAACCGCGCGCAGCACCGACGTTGGTGCGCTGATCAACGCTGGTTCCGCGGCGGAACCGCGCGAACTCTTCCACCTGGCGCAGGTTGGCAAGCTGCGGGTCTTTGTCGCTGTTCCCGAGGTCTACGCCGATTCCGTGCAGGATGGCGGGCAAGTCGACATCACGACCGACGCCGATCCCGGCCACGTGATCAAGGGCACAGTAACGCGGAACTCGAACGCGATCAGCCAGGCGTCGCGCACGCTCAACGTCGAGGTAGACGTGGACAATGCGGGCGGCGGGTTACTGCCTGGAGCCTACGTTTTCGTGCACATGAAACTGCCCGCAGCAGCTAATACCGTCACCATTCCATCCAACGCGTTACTGTTCCGCGCTCAGGGATTGCAGGTCGGAGTGGTGCGCGACGGCCGAGCTCAACTCGTCAACATCACGGTTGGGCACGACTTTGGCAGCAGCGTTGAAGTAACGTCGGGCCTCAACGCCAACGACTGCGTGATTCTCGATCCATCCGACTCGCTGGTAAGCGGAATGCCCGTTGAGGTAGGTTCGGCAGCCGATAGCGGTCCCAACCAATGATCAACCGCAAGAATACGATGCACCGGGCGTTGCTGGCGTGTGCCGCGCTGGGTGCCGCACTGCTTGGTGGATGCCGTGTGGTCGGTCCGACCTATGCGAAGCCGCCGGCTGCAGGTCTCGCCCCGGAATTCAAAGAGGCTGGCCCCGCGAGTTTCAAAGAAGCGAATGGATGGAAAGCCGCGCAGCCGGGTGATCAAGCCCTGCGCGGCAAGTGGTGGGAGAGCTTCAACGATCCGGAGCTGAGTTCGCTTGAAGAGCAGATCGATCCTGCCAATCAGACGCTGAAGGCGGCCGATGCAAACTTTCGTGCCGCTCGCGCCACCGTCGGCATCTACCGCGCTAACGAAGCGCCCACGCTTCGTGTTGGGCCCGGCGTCAGTGGAGTGCGCACCTCGGCCCACCAGCCCTACTTCAACGCGGCCAACGCCAACATCGGCTCCGGCAGTTTTGTGTTTCCGTTGGATATGACCTACGAGGTTGACCTGTGGGGCCGCATCCGCCGCAGCGTAACCGCAGCAAAGGAGGAGGCACAGGCAAGCGGGGCCGACCTCGAGAACGCGCGGCTCAGCCTGCACGCCGAGTTGGCGATGGACTACTTCGACCTCCGGGCCGACGATGCGCAGAAGAAGCTGCTCGATGACACCGTGGCGGCGTACCGTAACGCTCTGCAACTGACCGAGGACCGCTACAACGGCGGCGCTTCTCCGCTCTCCGACGTTACGCAGGCGCGCACGCAACTGCAAACGGCTGAGGTGCAGGACTCCGATGTCACCCTGCAGCGTGCGCAATTCGAACACGCCATCTCAGTGCTCACCGGACAGGCGCCGGCGACGCTGACACTGGGCGCGGAACCTGTCACAGTGAACCCGCCGGTCATCCCTGTGATCCCCGGCGCGTTGCCGTCGCAGCTGCTGGAGCGCCGGCCCGATATTGCAATCGACGAACGGCGCATGGCGGCTGCCAACGAACAGATCGGCATCGCGCAGGCCGCGTTCTATCCTGCGCTGGACCTCTCCGCGCAGGGCGGTTTTCTCGGTACTTCGCTGATCAATATTTTCAGTTGGCCCAGCCGTTTCTTCGCGGTTGGGCCGTCGCTTAACGAGACGATTTACGACCACGGCCGGCGGCGGGCACAGTCTGACGTGGTGCTTGCGCAGTATGATGCCACGGTAGCAAACTACCGCCAGACCACGCTCACCGCGTTCCAGCAGGTGGAAGACAACCTGGCCGCGCTGCGCGTGCTCGAGACCGAGGCGGAGCAGCAACGAGTGGCGACAGAGTCGGCGCAGCAATCGCTCGACCTATTTAAGACACGCTACGAAGGCGGTGTTGACACCTACCTGCAGGTGATCACTTCGCAGACCACGGCGCTCTCCAACCAGCGCAACGAGATTGAAATCATGCGGCGACGACTGGAAGCCAGCATTTTGCTGATTAAGGCGCTGGGCGGAGGATGGACCACCGCGCAACTGCCCAAACTCTAGCGCAGCCACTTGATTTACCCTTAGCCACAATGGGCTACGCGCACACCGTCGGCGGCGTTCGCTACACGTTTGAGTCGCTCGCGCAGTTACTGGGCCGGGCAACACCGGCGCGTTCGGGCGACCAACTTGCGGGCATTGCCGCTGCAAGTGCCCAGGAACGTGTTGCCGCGCAGATGACGCTCGCGGACCTGCCGCTGAAGCAGTTTATGGCTGAGGCAGTCGTGCCCTACGAGACGGACGACATCACGCGATTGATCATGGACACGCACGAACCTGCGCCGTTCGCGCCAATCGCCAGCTTTACAGTGGGCGATCTTCGCGACTGGCTGCTCTCGGACGATGCCACCGGCGAGCGCATTGCGGCGCTGGCGCCCGGCATCACGCCGGAGATGGCCGCCGCAGTATCAAAGCTAATGCGACTGCAGGACCTGGTGCTTGCTGCCCGCAAGATCAGCGTTGTCACTCGATTTCGCACCACGGTAGGCCTGCCGGGGCGGCTCTCCACGCGCCTCCAGCCCAATCATCCGACGGACGATCCTGCCGGAATCGCTGCGTCCATTATTGATGGCCTGATGCTCGGCTCGGGCGATGCGGTGATCGGAATCAATCCCGTCTCCGACAGCTTGCGGTCGGTGATCGATCTGCTGCAACTGATCGATCGCGCGCGAGTGAAGTTCGCGATCCCAACGCAAAGCTGCGTGCTCGCACATATTACGACGCAGATGGAAGCAATACGCGCGGGCGCGCCCGTCGACCTGATCTTCCAGTCCATTGGCGGCACTGAGGCAACCAACAAATCATTCGGGGTAAGCATCGCGATGCTCGATGAAGCGCACCAGATGGGCCGCGAACTCAAGCGCGGAGGAATCGGCGAAGAGTCTGGCGGCGAAAACATCATGTACTTTGAGACTGGGCAGGGCAGCGCGCTCTCCGCCAACGCGCACCACGGAGTCGACCAGCAGACGATCGAGGCGCGCGCCTATGCGCTTGCTCGGTGCTACAGGCCGATGCTGGTCAACACGGTCGTGGGGTTCATCGGGCCGGAGTATCTTTACGACGGCAAACAGATTCTGCGGGCCGGGCTCGAAGACCACTTCTGTGGCAAACTGCTCGGTCTGCCGATGGGCTGCGACGTCTGCTACACCAACCATGCCGAGGCCGACCAGGATGACATGGACGCCCTGCTGACCATGCTGGGCGTGGCCGGCGTCAACTACATCATGGGCGTTCCGGGTGCCGACGACATCATGCTGAACTACCAGAGCACATCGTTCCACGACGCGCATTACTTGCGGCGCGTCCTCGGCCTGCGTCCCGCGCCGGAATTTGAAGCGTGGCTCGCATCCTACAAGCTCGAGCGACTTAGTCCGGCGTCGCTGCTGGCTGAGTAAGCCCGTGTCTCGACTCACGTTGAATGAATGGCGGATGAAGCTCTGAGGAAGTAGGCCACAGATGAAGCAGGAGCCCGATCAATCCGGACTAGTCCAGCAGGCGGAGGAGCTGATCGCGTTGCGCAGATTCACTCCCGCGCGTGTCGGGCTGGGGCGAACCGGCACATCGATCACCACACGCCACGCGCTCGAATTCAGTTTGGCGCATGCGCAGGCTCGCGATGCCGTGTACTCCGCGCTGGCGGTCCCGTCGCTGCTGGCTTCACTACGCGAGCGGGGAATCGCTGCTGTTGTAGTCCGCAGCGCCGCCGCTGATCGCACCGAATACGTTCGCCGCCCGGATCTTGGGCGAAGGCTAGCAGATGTTGCGGCGAAGTTGCTCAGCGCCGGTTCGCCGAAGACTAAGCCTTCCCTGGACGCCGCGAAAACTATCAGCATCCTCCTCGCCGATGGTCTGTCCGCTCTTGCGGTAGAGCGTCACGCGCTGCCGGTGCTCGATGCGCTTCTACCGCTGCTCAAGGTGGGAGAGGCGGACAGCACATGGCGACTCGCTCCCGTCGTCGTTGCCGAGCAGGCCCGCGTCGCACTGGGTGACGAGATCGGCCACGCCCTGAACGCGGATGTCACCGTTGTGCTGATCGGCGAGCGCCCCGGCCTCAGCTCACCCGACTCGCTGGGCGCGTACATCACGTGGTCGCCGCGCCCCGGCCGCACCGATGCCGAGCGCAACTGCATCTCCAACATCCGCAGCGAGGGGTTGGACTACTCCAGCGCCGCGGCGAAGATCTCCTGGTACATTACCGAGGGCCGCCGGCTTGGGCTTAGTGGCGTACAGATTCGTGAGAGCGGAAAAGCAATCGGCCCTTCGATCCTGCACGATACGGCAGACATGTAGGTCTGCCGAGCTGCGCGATCCGTTGTAGGAACGTTGACAAATAGTTGCAGACCCGAAAGGCGTACCTCAGTGGCTAAAGCCCGCATATTCATCAGCCGTTTTCGGCACGGGTGAACCCGTGCCCTTAACGAGAGCAGAAGGTAAGAACGTTTCTTCGACAAGCTACAAAGGCGTTCTGTCTGTGCAAGAGGCGTTTTGTCAGTACCTAAGGCGTTCTTTCAGTTTAGGGCATTCTCCAGCGCTACGAGCTGCGGTAGCGGTATGCTAAACGCAACTTCTTCAGGTCAAAACTATGGGCCGTAATCTCTACATCCTCGCTGTATCTCTAACGCTCTTCGCGCTAATCTCCTGCGGGATCGCCTACACCAACATTGCGCAGCAGCCTGGCTCGCCTGGCGATGCTTCGCTGTGGCGCACCATGGGCCTGGTGCTGTTTCTGGTCGCGCTGGTGGTGGCGCTCGCCGGAATTCTCTCTTCGCTCTTCGCGCAGGCGGAGCGCCGCGCCGAAGAAGTTCGGCGTCGCCGATCCTGATCCGCCCGCGCCCGATACAATCAAAGGGAAGGGAAGCGAACAAGCATGTATGAGGTCACTGTAGAAGCCGGCTTCTCCTCCGGCCACTACCTGCGCAATTATCACGGCAAGTGCGAGAATCCCCACGGCCACAACTACCGGGTTCTGGTCACGCTCGCCGGGGCCGAAGTCGACCCAAGCGGCCTGCTGCT
Source organism: Acidobacteriota bacterium (assembly GCA_030775885.1). Lineage (GTDB taxonomy): Bacteria > Acidobacteriota > Terriglobia > Terriglobales > Acidobacteriaceae > Edaphobacter. The sequence goes on from JALYIG010000127.1 coordinate 20,960, forward strand.
CGACTTCAAGCTGCTCAAGAACCTGCTCAAGCCGGTCGTCGAATACCTCGATCACAGGATGATCAACGATCTTGAGCCGTTCACTATGCTCAATCCGTCGGCGGAAAATCTTGCTCGCTACTTTTACGACCAGACCAGCCTGCAGCTACAGTCGCTCACGGCGGGACGCGTGCGGGTGAAGGACTGTACCATCTTCGAAACGGACACCAGCTTCGCTCGCTATTACGAGTAGCTAGTGTAGTGCGTCACACAGATCTGTATTTATGTTTTGTTCCTCGCTGACTCTAACGCGGGCCTTTTCAGCCCGCACTTTGTGCTTCTGGCATACCTGGGACTTCTCAACCCCTGCGAGCAAGCTCGCCGGGGACCCCGGTTCGCCCCAGGCTAGATTAGCCCGCGCCTTCAGCGCCGAAACAGCCTCGGGGCCAAGCCGGATAACAGCCACTCTCTCCGACGCACTACACTAGTTCCCGGCCACACGATGCGCTGGCGGCGTTCGCGCCGCAGTCGTGTTCTTCGTTTCCGGCAGCGCCAGCGTCAGAGCCTGCACCGCCCAGTTCGTCCCAGCGGTCGACATCCACTGGTCGTGCCCGTGCGGGAAGCCTGCGTCGAAGTACGGCTGGAACGCGAGTGCGCGTGTCTGCACATACCACGACCCATCTTTCTCCTGGTGACTCAGCAGCCACTTCACGCCGCGTTGATAGGCTGGATTGGAGACGGGAAGCCCGCCGATGCTGAGCGCGACCAGGCTTTTTCCGGTGGCGTATGCGGTGCTTTGCATCGCAGGCTGATCGGACCAGCTTCCATCCGCCTTCTGTGTCGCCAGCAGTTCATGGATTGCCTTCTGAGTCGCTTCCTTATCTGTGCCTGCCCAGGCAAGCCCGGCAACGCGCCAGCCTCGATCGTCGTTGCTGTACGACTTCGCCTGCGCTAACCATGCTGCCGCCATCTGGATGGCTTTCTGGTAGTGCGCAGCATCCGCCTTAGGCGCGTACAGTTGCAGCGCGCGCATCGACATCGCCGTCTCGCCCGTGTAATCCAGGCACAGCGGAGGCCGCGTGTCGGATGTCCTCTCCGCCCACTCACCTGTCGGCTGCTGGCGCGATGCAATGTCCATCGCGGCTGCATCGGTGTTCAGGTCTGCCTTGTAGCCCTCGGCGTGCAGTCCCATCAAAATGTAGGCGATGATTCCCTCACTGAAGTTGTCCCCCACCGGGATCAGGAAGCCCTGGTGCATTCGGTCCCGCGTCTTCTGCAGGGCCTCCACGTTCGCCTTCAACTGCGCCGCCGCGGTGGCTTCGTCGATGTGGAACCCCTGCTTTCGCGCCAGTCCCACGGTCATCGCGGTCAGGCTGTTGTTGTGGCAGGAGACACATCCTGACTTGTTCGCAAAGTTCGCGTCCGCCGTCTGGAGGAGGGGGATGCTGTCCTGGATCGCGAGGCGGATGTCGTTCTTCAGGCGCGGCGTCAGAACTACCGGAGTGGGGCCGCCCTCCTTCGCGCCGGACGCAAGCAGGAGGTTCACAACCGGCGTATTGCCATTGCGCTTCGCCATCTCCAGGACAGACTCGCCCTCATCGCCCGCATTCATGTGCTTGCTCTTCGCGTTCACGTCCGCGCCGTGGTCGATCAGCAGCTTCACCTCGTCCAGAGGCAGCATGTCGGAAACTGCCGCGTACATTAGCGCCGTGCGCCCAATCGGGTCATAGGCTTTCACATCGGCGCCGTGGTCCAGCATCAACTGCACGGCCTTCATGTCTCCGTACACGGCGATGTCTACTAACGCCGCCGTGTATACATCCTTGCTGGTCACCAGTGGCGCGATCATCTCCAGGCACTTGTCGCAGCTGGTTACGACGGACATCGAAAGCCCCGTTTCGCCCGTCGCCTTGCCGTCGGCTCCATGCGCCAGCAGGAGTTCGGTTGTGGCGGCGTCGCCCGCGGTCACGGCCTCGATCAGCGGCGAAGACTCGTTCTCCGGCTTGGGATTGGGATTTGCGTTGGCGCCATGCTCGAGCAACAGCTTCACGGTCGCGGAGTTGCCTGGCTTGCGGGCGGCGATCATCAGCGGCGTATGCAGGTCATCGGACTTGGCATTCACGTCCGCGCCATGCGCCAGCAGGAGCTGTGTCTTCTCCAGATTTGTTACCGCCCACATCAGTGCCGTCGCATTCGCGTCGTTGTGCTTGTTCGGGTCGGCGCCCATCTTCAGCAACTGCGTCAGCGTCGCCGTGTTCGCATAGAGCACCGCATACATGAAAGGAGTTGAGCCCTCCGGTCCGCGCGCGTTCAGTAACGCTGGTTCGGCCGTGGCCGCTTTCATGAAGCCCGCCATGTTGTTGGTGCGCAGCATGTCGACCATCGCCAGCGTCTTCGCGCTTGGTGCCGGCAGGTCCAATTCGTTGGCCAGCGCATCAGGCCACTCGGCGCCCTGGTCTATCCACGCTTTGATGGTGGCAATCTGGTCGGCCTTTAGAGCGCCGTCGGGCGGCATCGGGGCTCCGAACTCGCCCTTGAGGCGGTGGTACAGGAAGCTGTTCTCGCTGCTGCCGGGAACGATGCGACGCGAGAAGGCCTTGGTCGCCGAACTTTTGCGATCGAGCCGCATGCCGCCGCGCTGCTTCAGCGGGCCGTGGCAGCTTACGCAGTTCTCCTGCAAGATCGGGCGAACGTCGTTGGCATAGTCGACTTTCGCTGGAGTGACTGCGGTGGTGGTTGGTGTCTGCGCTAAAACGTTGCCGGCCATAATCAGGAAATAAAGAGGTCCAAATACGAATCCAAGTCGCGCCACAGTACAGCCTCCATGGGGAGTTCTTCAAATTGGGCCCGGTTCGGAAATACTAATCTCAATTTGTTCCCTAGTCACTCTCATTGTGTGCCACTGCACCGAAGCGATTCGCACTGTTGGGCTGCTGAGGGGAAGATGGGTCATCCGAGAGAGGTGAGGACTATCCTGAGCTAATTGCGAAGGTGAGAGCGGAGGGGATGGAGCATGCTTTTGAAGCAGTACTATCTGGGGTGTTTGGCGCATGCGTCGTATTTGCTCGGGGATGAGGCTAGCCGGACCGGGGTCGTGGTCGATCCGCAGCGCGACGTGGAACAGTACGTGGTTGATGCAGAAAAGCTTGGGCTAGAGATACGGCATGTTTTTCTGACGCACTTCCATGCGGACTTTATTGCGGGACATCTGGAGTTGCGCGACCGGTGCGGGGCGACGATCTACCTGGGCAGCCGGGCAGAGGCGGAGTATCCGTTTGTGCGGATGGCGGATGGAGACACGCTGGATTTTCCGGGCATGCGGCTGGAGGTGCGGGAGACGCCGGGACACACAATCGAGTCGATCTCGATTGTGGTGTACGACAAGGCTAAGAATGCGGCGAGGCCGTATGCAGTGCTGACGGGGGATACGTTGTTTATCGGGGATGTGGGGCGGCCGGATCTGCGAGCTTCGCTGGGGTGGAGCGCGAATGATTTGGGGGCGCATCTGTACGACTCGCTGAGAGACAAGCTGCTACCGCTGCCGGATGAGACGCTGGTGTATCCGGCGCATGGGGCTGGATCGCTGTGCGGGAAGAAGCTTTCGTCGGACACGGTGTCGACCTTGGGAGAGCAGCGGCGGATGAATTACGCGCTGCAGCCGATGGCGAAAGAGGAGTTCATTCGGCTGGTGACTGCGGACCAACCGGATGCTCCGGAGTACTTTACGTTTGACGCGATTTTGAACACGCGGGAGCGAGGGACTCTGGACAGCAGCCTGGAGCGGGCGTTGAAGCCGGTTGCGCTGGAGGAGGTGCTTCGGCTGGGAGACGCGGGCGCGCAGTTGCTGGATGTGCGGGAGGCGGGAGAATTTGCCAAGGGGCACCTCGCGGGGAGCATCAACATTGGGCTGGGCGGACAGTATGCGACGTGGGCGGGGACGCTGTTGGATCGGGTGAAGCCGATTGTGATTGTCGCCGAACCGGGGCGGGAGCAGGAAGCGGCGCTACGGCTGGGGCGGATCGGGTTCGATCACGTGCGGGGGTATCTGGATGGGGGGATGGCGGCGCTGGCTGCGAGGCCGGACTTGGTGTGGCCGACGGAGCGGGTGAGCGCGGCGATGGTGGAGGAAGAGCTGGAGGGCGGCGATCCGCCGTTGGTGCTGGATATTCGGAATCCGGCGGAGTGGAAGGCGGGACATATTCCGGGGAGCGTGAATATTCCGCTGAATCATTTGCAGGCGCGGATGGCTGAGGTGCCGAGGGAGCGGCGGATTGCGGTGCATTGCGCGGGCGGGTATCGATCGTCGATCGCCGCCAGCATTCTGCATCAGCATGGGATTACGAATTTGATTGAGATGGCGGGTGGGCTCGCGGCGTGGGAGGCGGCGAAACTGCCGGTGGTTGCGGAAGGGTGAGGTGCCTACTCGATGCGGACCCGGCCTTGTCCCCTTGGTGAGGTGACGCTTGAAACAGAATGCGGGGATTCTTCGCTGCGCTCAGAATGACAATTAACAGCGAATTCAGGCGATGTCCACTTCGCCGACGGTGGCGGCGAGAGGGAGGAAGGTGTCGACCTTGGTCATGTTGAAGAGTTCGAGGACGCGCTTGCTGGCTCCGGCGATGGACATGCGAATGCCGCGGGACTGGCAGCGGGTGTAGTGGGTGACGATCATCCCGAGGCCGGTGGAGTCCATGTAGGGGACTTCGGTGAGGTCGAGGATGTTGAGGGCGGGCGGCTTCTCGTCGGGGATGGCCTGGAAGTCGAGCAGGTTGCTGAGGGCGAGGGGCGTGAGCGAACCGTATCGGTCCCGTGCAGTGAAGGGGCCGGAGAGGCGAAAGATGAGGGTGCCAGGGGCTTTGCCGGGGACGCGCTCGATGCTGAAGGTGTTGCCTTTCCAGACCTGGGACTGCGATGTGGACATGAGGCGACCTCCGTGCGGATGGATTGCGGATGGGGGCCGGGGAACAGTCTGGATTGTGCTGGATATCGGGGAGAATTGCAAAGGTGCGTCTGGGGCGGCGGAGAAAGACAAATGCGCGGATTCTTCCCCTTCGGCTTCGCTCAGGGTCAGAATGACAAGTCGATTATGACAGGCAAACGAAGATTACCTTCAGGGATGACGAACGAAAATGGTCAAGCGGGGTCGGGTCTATTTAGGGTTTGGAGGGAGGGCCGATGCGGCGGAGGAAGTCGAAATCGCAGCCTTCGGGGGCTTGCAGGATGTGGTTGTGGAAGAGGCGGGCGTAGCCGCGGGTGGGTATGGCGTGGGCGGTCGTTGAAGCGGGATCGGCGTTGGCGGCGTGCCAGGCGGCCAGGCGGGTGGCAATTTCCGCTTCGGGGACGAGGAGGTCGATGCGGCGGGCTTCTACGTCAAGGGTGATGCGGTCTCCGGTGCGGACGATGGCGAGCGGGCCTCCGATGGCGGACTCGGGCGCGATGTGGAGGACGATGGTGCCGAACGCGGTTCCGGACATGCGGGCGTCGGAGATGCGAACCATGTCTTTGACTCCGGCGCGGGCGAGCTTGAGGGGGATTGGGAGATAGCCGGCTTCTGGCATGCCGGGTGCGCCGCGGGGGCCGGCGTTGCGCAGGACGAGGATGTCGTCGGCGGTGACGTCGAGGTCGGGGGAATCGATGCGGGTGGCGAGGTCTTCGAGGGAGTCGAAGACTACGGCACGGCCGGTGTGCTGGAGAAGATGCGGAGAGGCGGCGGAGTGTTTGATGACGGCGGAGTCGGGAGCGAGGTTGCCGTGGAGGATGGCCATGGCTCCCTCAGTTTTGAGGGGCATGGAGAGTGGGCGGATGACGTCCTGATGGGGGACGGTTTCGGCTTCGTCGATGATTTCGGCGAGGGTGAAGCCGGAGATGGTGCGGGCAGAGGTGTCGAGGAGCGGGTTGAGTTCGCGGAGGAGGGCGGGGAGGCCGCCGGCTTGATGGAGGTGCTCCATGTAGTGCGCGCCGGAGGGCTTGAGGTTGAGCAGGACGGGGACTTCGCGGGAGAGGCGGTCGAAGGCGTCGAGGTCGAACTCGAGGCCGGCGCGGTTGGCGATTGCGGTGAGGTGGATGAGACCGTTGGTGGATCCGCCAATGGCTTGCAGGACGATCATCGCGTTGCGCAGGGCGGCGGGGGTGAGGATGTCGGATGGCGTGGGGGCGTGGTTGGTGGCGAGTTCCGCAGCGCGGCGGCCGGTGGATTCGGCGATGCGGCGACGGTCTGCAGATACGGCGGGCGCGGCTGCGGACATGGGGAGGCTGAGGCCGAGGGCCTCTACGAGCAGGGCCATGGTGCTGGCGGTGCCCATGGAACTGCAGGTGCCGATGGTGGGGCAAAGGCGTCCGGAGATGAGTTCGGTTTCGGCGACGTCGATTTGTCCGGCGCGGTGCTGAGCCCAGAAGCGGCGGCAGTCGGTGCATGCGCCGAGGACTTCTCCTTTGTAGTGGCCTGTGAGCATGGGGCCGGTGGGGAGGACGATGGCGGAGAGATTGACGCTGGCGATGGCCATGAGCTGCGCGGGGAGATTCTTGTCGCAGCCGCCGATGACGACGACGGAGTCCATGGGCTGGGCGCGGATCATCTCCTCGGTATCCATGGCGAGGAGGTTGCGCAGGAACATTGAGGTGGGATGGGCGAAGGATTCGGCGATGGAGATGGTGGGGAAGACCATGGGGAGCGCGCCCGCGAGGAGGACTCCGCGCTTGACCGAGTCGATGAGGTCGGGGACGTTGCCGTGGCATGGGTTGTAGTCGGAGGCGGTGTTGGTGATGCCGACGATGGGGCGGTCGAGTGCGTCGTCGGAGTAGCCTGCGGCCTTGATGAAGGCTTTGCGGAGATAGAGAGAGAAGGCGGCGTCGCCGTAGTTGGTGAGACCTTTGTGGAGGCCGGTGGCGGGTTTGGGGGTGTCGGTCATGGTCTGGCTTACTGCAGGTCAAAAAGACAAATACGGGGGTTCTTCGCTGCGCTCAGAATGACAAGCTTAATTCAAGGACGACAACTTAATTCGAGGACGACAACTTGATTCAAGGCAGCTTCATCATTCAAGGGCAGCTTCATCGGTTGACGAGTTTGGCGGGGACGAGGGTGAGGATTAGGGTGGCGGAGACGAGCATGCATGCGGCGATGAGGAGCAGGCCTGAGTGAAGGGTTCCGGTTTGAGTTTTGAGGTGGCCGATGATGGCGGTGGAGAAGAAGCCTCCAAGGTTTCCGGTGCAGTTCACGAGGGCGATGCCTGCGGCTGCGGCTGCTCCGCCGAGGAAGGATGTGGGGAGCGCCCAGAACATGGGGATGCAGGTGACGACGCCGACGACGGCGAGGTTCATGCCGATGGCGGCGAGGGTTGCGCTGCGGGCGCCCTGGGTGCAGAGCACAAAGCCGATGGCGGCGAGCATGCAGGGGCCGGCGAGGTGCCAGCGGCGCTCGCGGGTGCGGTCGGAGTTGCGGCCGGTGAGGATCATGGCGACGAGGGCAAAGCTGTAGGGGACGATGGTGCGGAGGCCGATCTGGAAGGGGTCGGTGACACCGGTCTCGCGGATGAGGGTGGGCAGCCAGAAGCCGATGGCGTAGGAGCCCATCTCGATGCCGAAGTAGATGGCGGCCATCAGCCAGACGCGGGGGCTGAGGAAGACAGAGAGCATGGTGGTGTGGGATTTGGAGGCGGCTTCGGCGTCGATCTCGGCGGCCACGGCGGATTTCTCTTCGAGGGTGAGCCACTTTGCGTGGAGGACTCGATCGTCGAAGACGAAGAAGACAATGACGCCGAGGATGACTGCGGGAATGGCTTCGAGCAGGAAGAGCCATTGCCATCCAGCGATGCCGTGGCGTCCGGCGAAGGAACGCATGATGTATCCGGAGACGGGGCCGCCGATGATGCCGGCGATGGGATTTCCGGCGAGAAGGAGGGCGACCATTTTTGCGCGGCGATGCGACGGGAACCAGTAGGTGAGGTAGAGGATCATGCCGGGGAAGAAGCCGGCTTCGGCGAGGCCTAGCAGGAGCCGCATGGTGTAGAACTCTGCGGGAGTGCGGACGAGCGCGTTGCATCCGGAGATGATGCCCCAGGTGATGAGGACGCGGCAGATCCAGACACGCGCGCCGACTTTGTGCAGGATGATGTTGCTGGGGACTTCGAAGACAAAGTATCCGAGGAAGAAGATTCCTGCGCCGAGGCCGTAGATGCTTTCACTGAAGTGGAGGTCGGTGAGCATCTGCAGCTTGGCGAAGCTGACGTTGACGCGGTCGATGTAGGCGATGATGTATCCGCAGAAAAAGATGGGCAGGATGCGGAATGCGATCTTACGGTAGAGGGCGTCGTGGCTCACTCTGAAGCCTTGGTTTGGGACGAGCGGAAGGCCTGGTAGCGGGCTTTGTTTTCGGCGTTGATGGGATAGAGGCCGGGGAGCGCTGCTCCGGCCTGGACTTCGTTGACGATCCAGGCTTCGAGTATTTCCTGCTCGGCGGCTTCTTCGACGATTTCGCTGAGCAGCGCGGCGGGGATGACGACGGCGCCGTCTTCGTCTGCGACGATGATGTCGTTGGGAAAGATGGCGACCCCACCGCAGCCGATGGGCTGTTGCCAGGCGACGAAGGTGAGTCCTGCGACGGATGGTGGGGCGGCGACGCCGGCGGACCAGACGGGGAGATCGGTGCGGAGGACTCCGGCAACGTCGCGGACGACGCCGTCGGTGATGAGGGCGGCGATGCCGCGGACGCGCATGCGCTCGCATAGGATGTCGCCGAAGATGCCGGCGTGGGTGACGCCCATGGCGTCGACTACAGCTATGCAACCGGGCGGCATGGCTTCGATGGCGGCACGGGTGGAGGTGGGCGAGGACCAGGACTCGGGCGTGGCGAGATCTTCGCGCGCGGGGACGAAGCGCAGGGTGAAAGCGGGGCCGACGACGCGCTTCTGGCCGGGGCGGAGGGGCTTTGCGCCGCGGAGCCAGACGTTGCGCAGACCTTTTTTGAGCAGAACGGTGGTGAGAGTTGCGGTGGCAACGCCGGAGAGAGTTTCAAGTGTGTGCTGGTCAAGTTCCATGTGGATGGAGGCCGCGGGCGATAGCGTGTAGGCCATCATACATTTCCCCGTTTTGTGGATGTTGCTGAGGCCGGTTGAGCGGGTGGCGTTGAGCGGAGCAAGTCATCGACGGAGAGGCCTCGGATGGAGGCGTCGAGGAGTTCGACCATGTGGAAGGCGGGGAGTTCTTTTTGGCCGGCGCGACGGAGGCCGCTCATGAGCTGGAGGAGACAGCCGGGGTTAGCGGAGACGACGGCGTCGGCGCGGGTGGCGAGCAGGTGGGCGACTTTGCGGTCGCCGAGTTGCTGGGCGGGTTCCGGCTGGAGCAGGTTGTAGACGCCGGCCGAGCCGCAGCAGAGGGAGGACTCGGCGATCT
>JALYIG010000128.1 GCA_030775885.1 Acidobacteriota bacterium
GTGTCGGCCTGCACAGTGACCTTCGCCTCAACGCTGCCGACGAGAAGTTTCATGTCCTGGCCGCGTCGCTGACCTGGATCGATGTGCACGTCTGTGACGGTGGACTGTTGGAAGCCTGACTTCGAGAAGGTCAGGCTGTAATCGCCGTCGGGAAGGTTCTCCATCGAGTAGGAACCCCTGGCGGTTGTGGTCGTCGATGCCACGTGAGTCGCCTGATTGGTGACCGTGACCTGCACAGCGTCTACCACTGCACCGGTTGGATCTGTGACGGTTCCCACAATCGCTCCGGCTGTCGTGTTCTGCGCATGAAGGCCAAGGCCGACGGTCAGGAAGATACCGAGCGCAACGAACAGGAATGGGTTGCAGCGCAAGTGACGATTCAGCATGTTAGTCCTCCGCAAAGATAGTCGAGGTCGGTCTCTGGACTCGGATAATTCTGATTCGGAGGTCAACTTAAGGAGTGGACGGAGCACTGTCAAGGCGGAACAGAAGAACCGTCCGGACAATGCGAATGACGGGCTAAAATCCTTGGTTTTTGCAGAAACTCGTTCCGCTCGCCGGAACCAGACCAGACCGAAGATCTTAAGGCTTCGCAGAAACGCGACACTGCGTTGCGATTCGAAATGTGTAAGCGATGTCATTGGGTGCATCCAAGCCCGAAAAGGTGAGATGCAGTCCGTCGGCTAGCTGACGGAACTGAATTGCAGGCGAGGTCGATCCAAGTAAGTCCACGGAGCACACAGGGGTAGGCAGGTAGGGGTTGCCGCGGTAGAGCGTGTGGATGGTCAGGGCGCCCGACGCTGGCCATCCAAGCGTAGTGGCATACAGAATTTTGCCGTCGCGAGAGGTGGTGAAACGGATGTCCTCCGCGGTGTAGGCCTGGATGTCGGAGTTCTTCTCGGTGGAATTTTTCGGTGCCTTGGTGGGACCTTCCCCAAAGACGGTGAAGGGCCTGGAATCATAGACAGCTTGCCCATTGACCTTCAGCCAGTCGCCCATCTGGAGCAAGACGGTGCGAGCGTCATCCGGAATGGTTCCGTCGGATTTTGGCCCCACGTTAAGCAGAAGATTTCCGTTCTTCGAGACCGTATCCAGAAGTTGATGGATGAGGGATTTCGCAGTACGGTACTCGTCATGCTCGACGTATCCCCAGGAGTGAATTGAGATGGAAGTGTCGGTTTGCCATGGGAGCAGACGAAGTGTGTCGAGTTTGCCGCGTTCGATATCGAGGGTCGCGGCATTGGCTGGCATCGATTCTTCTTTGTATGTGAGTACAGGCTGCTGGTGGCGTTCTGCGGAGCGGTCGTAGTAATACGCGGCGAATTGCTGCAGGCCCGGCTTGTAGGCAGGCTGGCCGATCCACCAGTCGAAGTAGAAGAAGTCTGGATGATACTTGTCGACGAGTTCGGTGGAGCGGGCGAGCCAGTTGTCGAGCCATGCCTGGTCGGGCGGCTGCCATCGCTCCAGGTGCGATGGATCGGGCTCCTTGGTATCGCTCACCTTGCCATCGGGGCCGGGCAGGCTCATAGATGCGGCAGGGCCATAGAGCTTGGCGCTTTGCGGAGTTTCGTCGCGAACGTCTGAAGGGAAGGCGCGTCCGACGCCGTACCACCACCAATGCTCCGCGGTGTGTGAGGAGACGCCAAAGCGAAGCCCGCGGGCGCGAGTTGCGGCGGCAAGTTCGCCGACCACGTCGCGGTGTGGGCCCATGGCTGCGGCGTTCCAGGGCGTCATGTCGGAGGCGTACATGGCGAAGCCGTCACAATGCTCGGCCACGGGGACGACGTAGCGCGCACCAGCGCGGGCGAAGAGATCGACCCAGGCGGCGGGGTCGAAGTGCTCTGCGCGGAACATGGGGACAAAGTCCTTGTAACCGAATTTGTCCTGCGGTCCGAAGGTTACAATGTGGTGCTCGTAGGCAGGGTTGCCGGGGACATACATGTTGCGGGAGTACCACTCGTTCGCGAAAGCTGGGACCGAGTAGACGCCCCAGTGAAGGAAGATACCGAACTTGGCGTCGCGAAACCAATCGGGCGTGGGGTACGTCGAGAGCGAGTCCCAGTCTGCGTGGAACGGAACCTTTGCGCCTGGGCCGGTCTCCACGCGCACCTTGGCGACTTGGCGTGCGATGTTGGCAGTAGAATCCTGCGCGTGCAGCGGCGGTAGGACGAGCAGCGAGACGGCGAGTGCGAGGGATAAATTCACGGCGACACCTTTACAGAGCACGAGACATTGCGAAAGACGATCAAGCGCGATACCACGGGCGTGATCGCGCCACGGCGATGCCGCGTACCTCGTCCGGATACTTGCCTGAGACAGCACAGTAGAAATGATAGAGCGAGCCTTGGTGGTAGATGACCGACGGCTTATGTGCAAAGGTCTCGTCGATGGTGCCAGGTGAGCCGGTGTCGATGAGGATGTCTTCGACCTTGTTGAAGTGAAATAGGTCGGTACCCAGCGCGAGCATCTCGCAGGCGCGGCCTGGACGCTCGTACCCGAAGCCGAAGTAGAACATCGCGTATTGGTGGCCGTTCTTGACGACGAACGGGTTGGACGCAAAACGGCTGTCGCGGCGGTCGTTGGCGGACGGCATTTGATCGTGAAGCGGATTTGTAACGGGATATGTAGCAGACCCCCTTGGACCGTTGCGCAAGATGGGATTCAGCGGCGAACGGGTCCAGTGCTTGAGGTCCGTGCTGGTGGCGACACCGGTCTGCTCGTGCCAGCCGCCGCCTTCCAACTTCGGCAGCGGATCGGTCTTGGCGTTGTAGTAGAGATAGTAGGTTCCACGATCCAGTAGCAGGTCTGGGCGATAGAGGCCTCCATGCTCCCACGGCGCGCCGTCGCCGGAACGCAAGATAGGGTCGGTGAGCGTCCAGTGAAGCAGATCGTGCGAGCGCGCGAGGCCAATCACCGCGGCCCCTTCCTCGTAGCCGGCCGAGGGATAGGCGTTCCACGCGGCAAGATACTGACCGTCGATCTTGAGGGCTTCCCCGGTTCCATGAAGATTCTTATCGCGCAGAATCGAGCTGATGGCGAGATTGTATTTGGTGTAGGTGGAGGCTGGATCGCGTGGGCCGACCAGAGCTTCGCGAGACCAGTGGAGCAGGTCATCGGATACCGCCAGGCCGGTCTGGTAGCCGGTGCCATCGAAGCCGATGTAGAGCATGTGGAAGCGGCCGTTGGCGCGGAAGACGATGGGATCATCGACGGCTCGTTCATCGAAGTCGCCCTTGACGCCGGTGGCCTTCAGTATGAGTTCTGGATATTTGTAAGGCGTGCGATACGGGGTGATGGGGTCGGCTGCTGCAAGCAAGTGCGGCGAAGTAAGAGCAGCGGCGGAAGCAGCAAGCCCAGTTTGCAGGAATGCGCGGCGGGTAGAGTTCACTGGACCGGCTCCGAGAGGAGGACGGCAACCCCTTGGGGAGGCAAATCGACTATCGTCGAAGTTGTCTTCGCTGGGGCAGTAGACGAACCGTTGGGGACCTCCGCCGAGGTCAGCTTTACCCCTTCCAGGAGGCTTTGAAAGTGGCCTGCCAGCAATGCCTGCCCCGGAGTGGAGTTATGGTTGATCAAAATGAACACACCGCGGCCGTTCGCAGCGGAGCGAAAGCAGAGCTCAAGGCCTTCGCCTATCAAAGCATGCTGGATCCGAGCCTGTTCGGCGAAGCGAACCAGAATGCTGGACATCAAGTCGCCTTCCGGCAAGGTGCCGAGGTAGGCGATACTTCCTTTCCCGAGTTTGCGCGTGATCATGGCAGGCTTGCCTTCGAGCCAGCCGGATCCGCTTCCATAGCGAAGATCGATCGTGGTCGCAGGTGAAGATGTGGACAGAAGCTCGGCCCAAACGCCTGCGGAGCCCTTGTCATCCGCAAGTTGTACCGGCTTCTCTAATGCGTAATATTGTTCGACTCGGCCACCGAGGGCATCCACGAGGGGACCCGGCTGGCGTTGCGCGTTGAGGGCATCATACTGGTCTTTCATGCCGCTTCGCGGACCGAGCAGTAGATGGCCGCCCTGCTGGACGTAGGCTACGAGCTTTGCAGCAAGAGCATCGTCGATGACATTGAGGGATGGGGCCACGAGGAGTTTGTAACTATTCAAGTTTCCGGCCTGTGTAGGGTCGACGATGTCGATGGCCTGGCCTGAGGCTTGAGCCATGTGCTCGAGCGGAGTGTAGAAGCGGAGCATCACCTGCTGCTGGTCGTAGTCTTTGGTGAACTGCTGGTAATCGATGGCCCAGCGCGAGTCGTAGTCGTGCAGGATGGCGATGTCTGTATGCGGGCTGGTGCCGGCGAGGGCGTTGCGCGTGAGTTCCAGGTCGCGGCCAAGCTGGGCGATCTCGTCGTAGATCGGCAGCGGCGTGCCGTCGGGTCCAACAATGGCTCCGTGATACTGCTCCTGTCCATTCAGTGCGGAGCGCCACTGCCAGTAGAGAACCGCATCGGCACCGTGCCCGATTGTCTGCCACGCCAACGCGCGGGTCTCGCCGGGTGAGAGCGCATTGTTGATGGGCGCCCAGTTGACAGTGCCGGGTTCAGTCTCCATCACCCAGAAATTCTGGCGCTTCCACCCGCGAACGAAGTCGTTGAGCATCGCGTTTTTGGGCGCGTCGAGATGGCCCTGACCAACGTAGTCGTCCCAACTTGCGAGGTCGAGGTCGGCGGTGATGGCGTAGTGGTCCCAGTTATCCGACCAGGCGAGGCCGCCGATGTTTGTCGTGAGGAACTGAGACGGCAGAATCAGAGGACGCAGCACGTCGATCTGTGCGCGCTGAAAGCTTCGCCAGGTGGCCGTGACGAAGTGCTTGTGATCGAGCAGCAGGCCAGGATTTTCGTGCGAGTCCTGCATCGGAATCTGGTCCCACGCCGAGTAGGTTTGTGACCAGTAGGCGGTAGCCCAATGTTGGTTGAGGCTGTCGAGTGTCTTGTACTTGTCGCGCAAGAACTGCTGAAAGAGAATGCGGGTAGCGGGATCAAAAGACTCGTCGCTGTACTCGTTGCCGATCTGCCAGCCGAGGACGTTGGGGTTGTGACCGAAGCGGTGCGCGAGTTGGCTGACGATGAGCGCGCAGAGCTGACGGTATCGAGGGCTGGCGTAGTTGAACTGACGCCGCTCGCCATGCTGGCGGTAGCGGCCATCGGCGTTCATGCCCAGAGTGTCGGGGTACTTCGCAGTGAGCCATGCAGGCGGCGCATCGGTCGGCGTGCCGATGACGACGGAAATGTGATGCTTCGCGGCGAGGGCGATGGCGCGGTCGAGCCAATCGAGTTCGAAGCGGCCTTCGGTTGGCTCCAGCGTAGACCAGGCGAACTCGCCGACGCGGACGACATTCATGTGCGCGTCCTGCATAAGTTGAAGATCGTGCTCCCACTGAGCTTCGGGCCACTGTTCGGGATACCAGGCAGAACCCAGCAAGGGAGCATTCGGTGTTGTGTAAGGCTTGGGCGACTGCGCATTCACCGGGACGAGCGCGAATAGCAAGATGAGAAAGCTTGAGAGCAGCCAAACGTGGAGCAATCCGCGCCGTGATAAGAGGAGGGTCAAGGTGACTCGAACATACATCCAACCCGGCTGCGAAGGCCAGCGCGGAGACGTCAGGGGAGCCTCCTCCAGTTCGAAGCTCAGGGTCTACGGGGCACATGATTCCGCAATGCGGTTCCCTAACAGATTAAAAGTCGTTCGGCGCACGTTCGCGGGATGCTCGAAACATCTCTGCTTTACTCTGCGAGGCGCTCCGAGTAGAACGGGAGTTGGCGATGCATGCCGCACTGTGGAGATTACGACAACGTGGCCCAGACACTAGCACTGATTCATACCAGCCCTACCCTGACTCCGCTATTCGGAGCTTTATGCGCTAAGCATATGCCGGAGACGCTTGTTTTTCACATGGTGGACGAAAGCCTGATCAAGGACACCATTCGCGAGGGGCGCCTGAGACGGGTGACGATGCGCAGGCTGCTCGCGATGATTGAGTCGGCAGCGATGTCCGGCGCGGACGCGGTGTTGGTCACGTGCTCTTCGATCGGGCCCGGAGTTGAGTTTGGGCAGAAGCTGTGTGATATTCCAGTCATCCGAGTGGACGAGGCGATGGCCGAGGCGGCGGTGCGGATGGGGCCGAGAATCGGCGTGATGGCGACCCTTCGAACTACGCTGGAGCCGACGATTGCGTTGCTGCGGGCGAAGGCGGACGAGGCCGGCATCGAGATCGAGATCGTCGAATCCATGTGCGACGGCGCGTTTGAGGCAGTACTGGCCGGGGACGCGATCACGCATGATCGAATCCTCAGCCAGGCTCTAAAGAATGAGATGAAGGGCGTCGATGTGGTAATTCTGGCGCAGGCATCGATGGCGCGCGTGGTGAAGGCGATGCCGCAGGGTACGCTGGCGATGCCGGTGCTGAGCAGCCCTGAGATGGCGGTGATGCAGGCGCGTGATGTGATGGCCGGGCTGAATGACCGGGTGGAAGAACTTGTGGGATCGAACGGCAGGCAGGCTCGCCGTTGAGGAAGCGGCACGGCGTTCTTGGGCTGCTGTGCATCGTATCGGCGATTACTTTTCTGGACCGCTTGGCTCTTCCGGCGGCTGAGCCGGGCATCCGCGGGGATCTTCATCTTTCGCCTGAGCAGTGGGGCTGGATGTTGAGCTCGTACGTTTTGGCGAATGCGCTGTTCGAAATTCCATCGGGCGCAATGGGCGACCGCAGGGGCCGACGGCTGGAGCTGACGCGGATTGCGGTCTGGTGGTCTGGATTCACGGCGCTGACCGGTGCGTGTAGGACATTTCTGCAGATGATGGGCTCGCGATTCCTGTTCGGCGTGGGCGCGGCGGGCGCCTATCCAAATGCTGCGGGCGTAATCTCACGGTGGTTTCCAAAACAGGAACATGCGCGGGCACAGGGGTTTGTTTGGGGAGCGGGCCGACTGGGCGGGGCGCTGGCGACGCTCCTGCTGGTGCCGCTGGAACAGCATGTAGGTTGGCGCGCGATCTTCTGGATGCTGGGCGGGCTTGGCCTGATGTGGTCCGCTGTGTGGTGGCTGTGGTTTCGTGACGAGCCCGAGGAGATGCGGGCTATCACCGGCGCGGAGTTGGAGGAGATCCGCGCGGGACAAATTGCCAGTGGCAGTGGTCACACGGGCGTTCCCTGGGCGCGGCTTTTCGCGCTGTCGCAGCTCTGGCTGATCGTCGCTGCCTACTTCTGCTATGCGTTCGGCAGTTGGTTCTTCTTCGGCTGGTTCACGACCTGGCTAACGCGGGGGGCTGGGTTCTCGGTTGGGCAGATGGGATTCTTTGCTTCCTTTCCATTTCTGATGGGACTGGTGGGGAACCTGGTCGGCGGCGTGGCGAGCGAGCGGCTGGTAGAGAAGCACGGCAGGCGGCGGACGTACCGTTGGATCACGAGTACTTGCCTGATTGTGAGCAGCGGACTCCTGCTTGCGATGAGTCTGGTGAAGGGACACACGGCGATCGTCGTACTGGCGACGCTGGGCTTCGGTGTGATGGACCTGATGCTGCCGTCAGCGTGGGCGATGTGTATGAGTCTCGGCGGCCAGTTTGGCGGCACGGCGACTGGCGTGCTGAACACGGCTGGCAATCTTGGCGGATGGTTCTGCACGGTCGCCTTCGGGTACGTGGTGAGGGCGACCGGCGACTACAACATTCCACTGCGCGCGGTGGCGGCGATGGTGCTGGTGGGCGCGTTGTTATTCTCGCGCGTCGATTGCACGAAAGGGTTGGCAGATCCGGCGTAGCGCGGTTTGCGAACTCAGGATCCGCGGACGAGATCGAAGAAGTTGTCGGTGCCGACCTGGCCGCCCTTGAGTACAAGCTCGAGACCGTCAAGAAGCGAATCGGCGTGGGCGCGGCAGAGCGGGCCGCCGGGTTGAATGTTCGCAGCCCAGGTGAGGGCATGTATGCCGAGCTGCTGGACAGCGTGGGAGGCGGTGTCGCCGCCGCAGACGAGGACGCGATGGACCGGTTCAGCTGCGCTGGCGGAGCGCGAGAGTAAGTCGCGGAGGAGAGTGCCGAGCGCGACACCGAGGAAGTCTCCTAGGGCGGGAGTGGCCGGTGTGCCGAGGGCTGTGTAGAGGATCGTGTCGCGGCCGGCGGCGAGGGATTGCGCGGCGGCTTCCAAAGTGGCTGCGTAGCTGGTGTTTCCGGGGTTCAGCAGGGAGGCAGGATTGATAGCAACACCGTGGTGACCGTGAGCCAAAGCGTGGCGGAGTTGGCGCTCGGTGACGGTGGAGCAGGAGCCGCTGACGACGAGGAGCGGTCTCGCGAGTGACAACGGACTCGAGTGAATAGGCGCGATCAGGCCGAGGCGGTCCCACGCGGAGACAAGCGCGGCGGTGAGGCCAGAACTCCCGACGGCGAAGAGGGGTTCCTTTTTCGCGCAGCCCAGGAGGAGCTGGCCGACGACCGATTGAGTTTGTTCGTCGATGGTATCGAAGACGACGGCCTGACGGGCTGCCGCGCGGAGAGCGTCTAGCGTGGCAGACGCACAGCCGGAGCGAAGAGTTGGGTCGTCGATGAGGCCGATCTTTGTGCTGGTCTGCGCGGCGAGATGCAGGCGCAGGTCCGCTTCGTGCATCGGCGTGACCGGGTGGTGGGCCATAGGATGACGGTCGATGCGCTGAACGGTGCCGTCGGGTGCGGCGGCGAAGAGGTTGCCGAAAGCCACGTAGCGGCGGAGGTGAGGGGCTCCCACAACGATGGGAACGAAGGGCGGCGCGAAGACTTCACGGCCAATCTCGATCGCGCGGCCGATGCTGCCGCTGGTCGGGGAACTGTCGAAGGTGGAACAGACTTTGTAGTGGGTAATCGGGGCGTCGAATTGCTGCAGGCTGCGAAAGATGCCGGGGAGATTGGCGGACATCCACTCGGGCGAGCGGGAGCGGCTGTCGCCGGCGATGCCGATGGCCTCCACATCGGGGAAAGCGGCAAGTTGTGCGGGAGTTGGCGGGCCGACGAAGAGCACTGCCGGGATGCCGTTCGCGCCGAGCTGCTCGAGCACGTCGGTGGAGCCGGTGAAGTCGTCGCCGTAATAGGTGTAGAGCATAAGGACGGTTGCTTGTTGCTGGTTGTTTGTTGCTGGTTGAAATGCAGAGGCAAGAGCAAAGGCGAGATGCGGGGATTCTTCACTGCGTTCAGAATGACATGCCAAAGCTAGGTGCCGAAGCGTTGGAGGGCGGCGGCTAGTTCGGGATGTGTGGCCGCGTAGGTCGTGAGTGGGATGTTCGCAACGGCGGCTTCCCAGGCTTGGTGCAGGCTGCGGACGCCGGCGGCGATTCCCATGGGATGACCGAGGATGCCGCCTCCGCAGGCGTAGATGAGATCGACTGCCTTGCCGGAACCAAGGCTGCTGAGGACGCGGAAGGTGTCGGGAACCTGGCGGGCAGACTGGCCGGAGGAGAAAACCGGCATGATCTCGCAGCCGGGAGAAGGTGGGGGAAACATGGGCGTGAGGCAGGCGCGGGCGGAGGCGATGACGGAGTCGTCAGGCTCGCAGAACTTGTTGCGAAGGCCGTTGACGTGGGTATGGTCAATGCCCGCGACGCGCCAGAGTTTTTGAAAGGCAACGAACGACATGCCCAGCGCGGCTGAACGCCCAAGCATGCCCCAACCGTTGCGGTGACCGTGGATGACAAGCTGCGAGTGGGCGCGCAGGACCTTCATTGCGGGCAGGCCGATGGAGTTCATGCTGACCATGAGGCAGGTGCCACCGGCGGCGACGAGATGGTCGTGGCGCCGTAGCATCTCGTCAATATCGCCGGTGAGGTTCGCAGCGTACATGACGTGGTGGCCCGTCTTCTGCTGAACGTCTTTGAGGACGTCCAGGACGGCGGTGGTGCGGGCCTCGAAGGGACAGTGGGGGCCGTCGGACTGGAGTTCGTCATCTTTTATGAAGTCGATGCCTGCCTCGGCGAGGATGCGGACTTGCGCCGCGGTGGCTTCGGGTGACATCCCAATGGAGGGCTTGAGGATGGTGCCGATCAGCGGACGACCGTGAACACCGATGAGGGCGCGGGTTCCGGCAACGCCGAACTGCGGCCCCTGGTAGGCCGTAAGAAATGCGGGAGGGAGAGTGAGGTCGAGCAGCTTAAGTCCGCTGAAGGCTTTGAGTTCGGAGAGGTTGCCGGCGACAGTGGCGAGCAGGTTGGGGAGCGATGGGCCAATGTTGTGGAGGGGCCAGGAGAGGATGACCTCGGCGGTGCGGCGGATGCCATCCCAGTTGGGCGGCGTACCGGAACCGGGGAGGCTTGGGGCGGAGGCAGGCTCGCCTTCGGTGATGGATTCGACGCAGGCGGCGTAGCGTTCGCGGAGTTCGTCCGTTTCGCCCGGGACGCGCAGGAAGGTGCCGGTAGACTGCTCGCCTGCCATGGTTGCGGCGGCCTGCGCGAGCGGGAAGGCTGTTTCGATGAAGTAGCGAGCGTAGATGCGGTCAGTCATGAGAATTTGGAGCACGGCAAAAGCAAGAACAAGAGCAAATGCGGGGATTCTTCGCTTCGCTCGGAATGACAATTCGTTGGGGGTGGGCTGAGGGTGACAATTCGTTGGGGTGCGCTCAGAATGACAATTCATTGGGAGTGCGTTGAGGGTGACAATTCGTTGAGGGTGGGCTCAGGGTGACGATTCAAGATTTGGTGAAGTAGGTGGTGTAAGTTTCGTTCTGGATGTGGTGGAGAGGGATAAAGACGACTTGATTGCCGAAGTAGTTTTCCACGAAGGATTGAGGTGCGAGTTGCTTGAGGCTGGAAGGGAGAGCGAGGCGCTCCTGGCTGAGTTCGGGCGTTGGGTTGAGAGCGACATACTGAACAGAGCCGCGCATGAGGGCGACAGTTTCGCGGTTGAGATCGTCGATGGGTTCAGTACGGAAGGATTGGGGAAGTGTGAGTTCGAGGCGGTCACTGGCGCGCCAGGTGCGATGGATGGCAGCGTAGGTTCCGGGGCGGGCTGGGACGGCGAGAGGCTTATCGTTGAGGCGAATGTTTGCGGACTGCGTCAGCCATGCGGGGATGCGCAGGTAGAGGGTGAAGACTGCTGCACTCGCTTGGTGCAAGGTGAGCGTTGTGGTGTCTTCGGCGGGATAGCGGGTTTCCTGCGTGAGGTCGATGCTTGTGCCGGCGTGGGTGAAGTGCAGGCGCGATGGGGCGTAGAGATTGACGTAGAGGCCGTCGTGGGATTGGAAGTAGAGATTGAGCGGATAGTCGGCAACGGTTTGCGCGAGAGTGCCGGAACAGCAAGGCCACTTCTTGCCATAGAAGACTTTGGTGGCGACCGGTGAATAAGTGGAGTAGTAGGGATAATCTCCGTCGGAGTCGGGCGGTTTGACAGCCAGGATTGTGTTGAAGAGGACGCGCTCAAGGTTATCGGCGTGTGCAGTGTCCGTGGGAGCGGCAGTGAAGCGGATGAGATATCGAGCGAGCTTGGTGGCCGCGTAGGCGCCGCACGGTGTCTCGAAGTGGTCGACGGTAGATGAAAGTGAGTTGCACAGTTCGCCGCGGTGAGGCGTTATGAAGGTCTCGTTTGGACCCCAGCCTCCTGAGGCGAACTGTTGTTGCGTCGTAAGTAGGGTGAAGGCGTGATCGAGGGCCTGCTTGTATTTGGGATCGCCAAGGACTTGCCAAGCTTTCGCGGCCGAGGAAAGCGCGATGGCGTGGGAGTATGCGTGTTGGCCGGGGAACGGGTCGTCGCCGTGGGCGAGCGGATCAAAAAGCTCTTTGTCGAGGAGATATTTGCGGGCTAGATCTCTGAACGCTTGATTGCCGGTGAGGTCAGCGGCGGTGAAGAGATTCTCCGGCATGACGTAGGTCTCGTCGTAAGGGGGATTCTTCTTGGCGATGCGGTCGTGGCCGTGGGCAGGAAGGAGTGGCTGGGTGCCGGCGAGGACTCGGTTGAGGAGTTCCTTTGCGCCGGGTATTTTGCTGAGGGTCGCTGCGTCGATCAGACCGGCGAAGTGCTTGTCAAGGGTGTAGCAGATCCAGAGGTTGGATTCCGGGCGAAGCATGGACTGGTTGTTGGGGCCGAGGCTGGCGGCGAAGCCTTCGACGAGGTCGTGGACTTTCGTGTGGCAGGCGGCGTCGCCGGTGCTGGCACCGAAGCGGGCGAGGCCGGAGATGTACTGGCCGAGGGTATGGCCCGGGACAAAGCCGTCGCGGTCGTACCAGCCGCCCATGTCGCTGCCGGGTGCTGGGAGGCCGGCGCGCTGGCGGTAGACCTTAAGCAGGCGGTCGTTGGAGAGAGCAAGGTAGTGGGCGTGCAGGGCGTCGTACTGCTCGGCAAAGGGACCGCCGGTGAGTTGGACGTCTGCGTAGTTGAATTGACGGAGTGGCTCACGATTGGCAGTGGTGGGCGAAGCGACCAGGCGCGACGCGGCGGCAAAGGCTGCAGCAGTTTTCACGAAGGTGCGTCGGGTGAAGTTCATAGTCAGCGTGCGGCTGCTGCATTGACAGCGGCGCGAGCGGCGCTGCCGGAAAAGCTGACGCGTGAGTCGGGGCTTTCGTCCAGTGGATAGATGAGGTCTACGTTGCGCGGCGTAATGAGCTGGTGTTTCACGAAGACGGTGAACGGGACGGACTTCTTCTGCAACATGCCGAGCGCGAGCGGGATGATCGCATCGCCGTAGCGCTCGGGGAAGTAGGCGACGGTGCCGATCAGGCGAGTGCCGGGGCGGCGGAGTTCGTCGCGAGTCTCACGAATCGCATTTTGGCCGACGACGGCGCAACGCTCGCTGGCCCCTGCCTCTTCGAAGGCGTGGAGGGCGGCCATCGCACAGATATCGTTGACCGTGCCAATGAGTGTCCGGCGGGCGGGAGCACGGCGCAGGTATTGGCGGATTACTTCAAGGACCTGTTCGAAGTCCCCGCGGCCGTTGAGGTGTGCGACCGGGACGTTGGCAATGGAAGGGAGTTCGGCGCGGAGACCGTCCATCAAACCGGTGATGCGAAGTTCGAGAAGCGAGCCGGCGATCGGCAATTCCAGCAGGACGACCTGATCAACTTCGCCGCCCCAGTTATCACGCGCCCAGCGGCCGAGGGCCTTGCCGCCGATCAAGCCTGCCTTGTAGTTATTGGCGCCGAAGTAGGGGCAGCCAGGGTGGGGGATTTCGATCGCGATAACAGGCGTGTTGGCTTCAAGGAACTTGGAGGCGATGGCGGGGGCGACGCGCTCGTAGGTCTGGTACTCGAGGACCAGGTCCACGCGCTCCTCGATGAGAATGTCGACGTTGCGCAGAGCTTCGCGTGCGGAGTAGCGATTGTTCACAGTGATGAGGTGAACGTGCTCGCGGGCGGCCGCCGTCTCGACGCTTTGTAGCACCGCGCGGCAGAAGTCAGAGTCTCCCTGGGCAGCGAAGCCAATACGGAAGGGCCGCGCTGTGACTGGGCCGAAACGGTTGCGATAAACGCCGGAACTCGCGCGTTCGAGCAGGCTGCCGTGAATTAGCGTGCGGAGCTAGCGGTAGACGGTGGTCTTGGGCAGACGCGTGCGCTCGATAACCTCGGTGAGACTCAGTTCTTCGCCGAGCGAGCGGAATGCTTTCAGCACTTCGCAGGCGCGCAGAACAGTCTGCGATTCGTTGCGATCGCCCCGGCGGTTGGACGCAGTTGCGGGTTTGGGAGCAGTCGTGAGCGGCGCGGTTTGTATGATCTTCGGCATCAGGTTTGAGCGTGTCGCGAAAGTGACACGAATTCTATATTCCATTCTCCGGAATCGACAAGTCTGAATACGGAATGTTCGGGCGCGCAGCGATAATGACAGCGCGTAGTGATAAAACAATCAGACCTTATTGGCAAAAGTTCCATTATGCGGAATAGCCGCGGGGCGTGTGGTCTCTCCTTACGCTAGCATTTGGGCAGTTTGCGCGGAGGTTGCATTTGAATCCAAATCCGTTTCTTGGTGTGTTGCTGCATTGGACTGGCGGCTTGTCGGCTGCGAGTTGCTACCTGCCGTTTCGGGGGATACGGCGCTGGTCTTGGGAGATTTATTGGCTCGCGCAGGGATTGTTCAGCTGGATTGTGATGCCACCGATCTTTGCCGCGCTGTTGGTGCCGGGGATGGTCGCGATCCTGCGCGGGGCTACTCCTGCGACGCTCTTCTACACGTGGTTTTGGGGAGCGATGTGGGGGATCGGAGGTTTGCTGTTCGGGCTCGGGGTACGGTATCTGGGCATCGCGCTGGGCTACACGATTGCGCTCGGATTTAGCACGGCATTCGGCACAATGGTCCCGCCATTGTTCGCGGGTCAGTTAGGCGCGATTGCGCGGGAACGCCCGGGGCAGGTCGTGATTCTTGGCGTTGCGGTGTGCCTCGGAGCGATTGTTGTCAGCGGCGTGGCCGGCAGCATGAAAGAGCGTGAACTTGCAGGAAAGAAGGTAGAAGAGGCTGCGGCGCTGGGAGGCAAAGGCGAGTATCTGTTCCGGCGCGGGATTCTGGTCGCGTCGTTTGCGGGGATTATGAGCGCTTGCTTTGCATACGGATTGGCGGCCGGCAAACCCATCAGCGACGTAACACGGGGTACCCTCTTGCTGCACGGACGGAGAGACCTGTGGCAGAGCCTGCCGGCGCTGGTGGTAGTGCTGTGGGGCGGATTCACAACCAATGCGCTATGGTGTGGAGGATTGCTGATTCGGAACAGGACGGCGGCGCAGTTTGCGGGCCGAGCATCAGATACAGGGGAGTGGCTGGGAGCGCGGCGCGTGGCGCTTAACTATGCGTTTGCTGCGGCGGCGGGGCTGCTTTGGTATCTCCAGTTCTTCTTCTATTCGATGGGCCAGACGAAGATGGGCAAGTACGACTTCAGCAGCTGGACCTTGCACATGGCCGGAACGATTCTGTTTGCCACACTGTGGGGTGCGGTGTTGCATGAGTGGCGCGGTACAAGCCGGCGGACCAAGGCAGTGGGTGCCGTTGGATTTGCCTTACTGGTGTTGTCGACGCTGGTGGTGGGATATGGAAATTATCTGAAGACGCTATGAATGGAAGCTTGCGTCGGCCTTGCGGAGAAGGTCTTCGATCGGGTTGGTTGTAGCAATCGTCTGGGTGACGAGAGTGTCGATGATGGCGGCGATGCGGGGCCAGTCGGGACGCTGTGGGATCTCGCGCGCGTGGGCGTGCAGTTGATCGATCCGGTGGTAAAAGGGGATGGCGGCGTTGACGTCGGCGTCGTGCCACGTGGACTTGCGGCACCCTATAGCGCCGGACGTGGTGGTGAGTTTATCCATCGCGGGCGTGAGCGTGTGGCGGAGGAACTGCCAAGCGAGGTCGCGGTGCGGACTGCCGGCGGCGATGGAGAGGAGCCAATAGACGTTGAGCGAGGCAGTGCTTCCATGCCCTGCATGCGGAATGTCCGCGATGTCGACCATGCCGCGAACGGCTGAGTCAAGGGAGGTGTGCGCCATGGTGGCGAAGCCGAACCAGTTGATCATCATTGCGACCTGGCCCGCGGCGAAGGAAAGGCCGGCGGCGACCGAGTCGAGCGTGAGACAGCCGGGATGGACGGCATGTGTGTCAGCGAGGATGGTGCGGTAGAACGTTAGGGCTTCGGCTGCTTGCGGTGTGGCGAAATGAACGCGGCCCGCGGAATCGAAGAGTTCCCCGCCACGCGTCCAGAGTTGGAGAAGGAAGTCGTAGACAGAGTTGTGGCCGTCGGGAAAGGCGGCGAAGACGGTGCCGCTGAGCCCTGGGCGACAGCCGTGCAGAAAACGGGCGATGTGATGGAAGGTAGCCCAATCGCTGGGCGGCGCGAGCGGCTCGGCAAAGTGCTGCATGTAGAGCGCGCGGAGGTTGGGGTCGTCGAAGAGGTCGCGGCGATAGATGAGACACTCGGGCCCGTCGTGGTATGGGACCCCCAGGATGGCATCGCCAATGCGCTGCAGGCGCAGGAGTGAGTTTGCCCAGCCTTCTGGATAATCCTGAGGTGGATCGGAGGCGAGCAGTGGAGCCAGGTCGATTGCGCAGCGCTGCTCGTGAACCGAGGCGATCCAGTCCGTGGCAACGAAGGCGACGTCCCAATCGCCGTTGCTCATGCCGTTCGACGTGAAGAGTGCGTCCTCCAACGGATGCAGTTCGAGTGCGACGAGGTCGAGCGCGAGGCCGGTGCGGACCGATTGCTCGAAAGCATCCCACTGCGCGCGGATGGCCTGCTCGAAGGGCGGATACTTGCGGACGGCAATGCGGAATTGGTCAGTTCTCTTCATGTCGATTCACATTCAGTTACAAATCAAACTCTTCCGCAAGGACATCGTTGTGCTCGCCGATGCGTGGGGCGGCGAGAGGACTGGTGAGGAGTTCGCCGTCGATGCGGATGGGACAGCGCGTGGTCCTCAGCACTGCGTTGGGGCGACTGTCGATTGTCTGCACCATGTTGAGGGCGTGAAATGCATCGTGCGCGAACAGGCGGTCCCAGGTGAGGACATCGGCGCACCACACGTCGGCTGGCTCGAGGATGGAGAGCCAGTGCGCGGTGGGCTGATGATTGAGATGTTGCACGAGGATGGATTTGATCTCGTCGCGTTGATCGAAGAGCGAGGCTGGATCGGTGTAGGTGGTAAGCGCCGGGCAGTCGAGCAACTCGCCGAGGCGAACAATGGATCCCATGGCAAGCGCGAGGTAGCCATCGGCCGTAGCGTAGATGCCGTAAGGCGCGCCGAGGTAAGCATGGGCGTTGTTGACGGCGCTGCGTTCAGGCGCCTCGCCGCCGTCATTGAGATAGGTGGTGAGAACTTCGAACTGGAGGTCGAGAATCGACTCCAGCAGTGAGACCTCCACCTTGCCGCCGAGACCGGTGGTGCCGCGGCGCAGCAGCGTGGCGAGAATTCCCTGGACGAGGTGTGCGCCGGCCATCATGTCGGCAACTGCGAGGCCAAAGGGGGCAGGAGGCTGTGAGGCGTCTCCGTTCAGATAAGGCAAACCGGAGAGCGCTTGTACAAGGAGATCTTGTCCGGGCTTGTTGCGCCACGGTCCGACGCTGCCGTATCCGGTGACTTCACCGTAGACGAGGCGTGGATTAAGTTCGCGAACGGCTTCGTACCCGAGGCCGATCTTTTCAATAACACCGGGGCGAAAGTTCTGGATCATCACGTCGGCGTGGGTGAGCAGTTTGCGAATGTGGACCAGGTCGACGGGGTCCTTGAGGTCGGCAGCGTAGGACTGCTTGTTGCGATTGATCGAGTGGAAGAGCGTGGAATCACCGTCGAGCGAGAGGTTTGAAATGTAGAGCTGACGGCAGAGGTCGCCGGTGCCGGGGCGTTCAATCTTGATGACACGAGCGCCGAGATCGGCCATGCGCAAGCTCGCAGCCGGTCCGGCGAGGAACTGCGAGAAATCGACGATGAGGAGGCCGGAGAGAGGTTTCATGCGTGTGACTTTCGGGAGACCGCGAGGGCCTCGTTCATCTTGTGGAGGACTTCGGCCTCCGAGCCGCCATGGACAAGGTACCGGTGGACAAGGTTCGACGCTGAATCCTGGAAGCTGATGAAGCCAGGAAAGCGCGGGCGGACCCAGGCGGAATCCAGCGTCGGCAGGGTGTTGGCGAAAAAGTCGTTGGCCATGGTGTTGAGGGCGGGATCGAGCCATGCGGAGCGATGGCCAGGCTGCCCGCCGGACTGGGCGTAGAGCGTTTTCTGGATACAGGGACTGGCGACGAACTCAGCGTAGACGAGCGCCTGCTCTGG
This sequence comes from Acidobacteriota bacterium, assembly GCA_030775885.1. Taxonomy (GTDB): domain Bacteria; phylum Acidobacteriota; class Terriglobia; order Terriglobales; family Acidobacteriaceae; genus Edaphobacter. The sequence goes on from JALYIG010000128.1 coordinate 17,673, forward strand.
ATGCTTGCAAGTGCGTGAGATGGCGAGCCCGGCGCCGCCAAGCGTTGACCGCAACGGCTTGCCATTGAAGGTGACGAGACCGCCGAAATGAAGCGTCGAAGCCGCGTAACCGGGACGCGAATAGTTGGAGTACCCATAGGCGAATGGGCAGTAAGCGACCGTGGCGGAGTCGGCAAGGAGCTGCCACGTGAGGATGGGGTTGCGATCGAGTGAGCCGGGCGCGCAGAGTTGAACGAGCTCGCGAAGAAGTTGCAGCGCTGTGATGCCCGCGGTTTCGGCGATCACTTGCTCCGGCTGGCTGAAAGGCTCGGCGCCGAGCGCGTTGGCCAGCATGAAGAGGTTCATTAGGGTGTCGATCGCGATGGCGGGAACTGTGACCAAGCCTCGGCGAGCAAGTGTAAGCAGATCGTCCCAAGTCGCCGGAAGTTCGACACCCGCACGCTGCAGGAGGTCGGTCCGATACCCGGAGACAGGGGCCGCGGCGTCAATGGCAAGTGCGTATTGATGGTCGTTGTAGTGGTAGCTGGAGTGAGATTGGCCGACGGAGTGAGCGGCCTGGTCGGCGAGGAATTCCGCGCTGAAATCCTGGTCGAGGGGAAGGAATAGTTGGAGGTGCGAGGCCTCGCCTATGGAGGGATGGTCAATAACCACAAGGTCGAAGCGCGCGGCGAGATCAACGAGGGAGGCGTCCGCAAACTGCTGGAGAGAGCGTTTGTGCCACGCGATCGAAACGTTCGGGTAAAGCTCCGAGAAGCGCTGCGCTGTGGCCACCATGGGAAGATAGCCGCGCGTGTGATTCCAGGTAATGCCGGTGAGTTCGATCATGCCTAGATGATGGTATCTCCACAATCGGCGATGGAACGGAGATGATACGTTTGCTGAAGCATCCTGCAGGCACTGTTCCGAGGAATGGAACGGAATGGAGTTAAGATGACGGGCGAGATGTTCTTCGAGGATTTTGTCGTGGGAGTACAGCGCGAGACCGTGGGACGCACCATCACGGAAGCGGACGTCGTGATCCACGCCGGACAGACAGGCGACTTTTATCCGCACCACATGGACGCGGAATGGTGCAAGACCCAGCCGTTTGGGCAACGGATGGCACACGGCACGCTCGTGTTCAGCGTTGCCGTCGGGATGACCGCGGGCCAGGTCAATCCGCGCGCAATGAGCTATGGATACGACCGTTTGCGTTTTGTGCGACCGGTGTTTCTGAATGACACGATTCGCGTGCGAGTGTCGATCAAGGAACTCCGCGATGATGCGAAGCGGCCCGCGCACGGCATCGTGGTGGAGGCGCTGGAAGGCGTCAATCATCGGGGCGAGACTGTGCTGGTGGCAGAGCACTTACTGCTGGTCGAACGGCGGTCCAAGGCGGTTTAATTCGCTGCGATGATGAAGTGTCCCTGGGTGCGAAGAACGCTGCTGTGGCCCGCGTACTCAACCTTTGCAGTAACTCCGGCGGGCAAGTCGAGTTCTATACCCTTCTTCTTGTCGACACGAATTGAGATGGTACCGTGCGGCGTTGGCACGGATCCGTTGGCGTAGTCGAGGCCGAGCAGATCAGGGTGTATGTTGACGGTGTCGTAGCCCGGGCTCGCGGGCGTGACGCCCAAAACATTTTCTGTGAGCCACGCCGTGGGACCAGAAGACCAACCGTGTGCCATTGAGACGAAGTAGCCGCTGGTGCCGTCGGCCTGAAGTGAGAGGTGCGGATTGGTCTTGGGCCAGCGCAGATCGTAGGATTCCCAAAAGCTGGTCGCGCCTTCATTCAGCATGCCGCCCCAATAAGTGCGGATCCAGTCCAGTGCTTCGCGACGATGACCAGATGCGGCCATGGCATCGAGGACGTAGGAGTTGAAGTACGGGCTGATGACGGGATCGGTCGAGGTGTCCTGCTTGACGCGCGAGAGCACATCGGCCCAGATAACGGGCAGGCTTTGCGGATCATCGGTGAGTGCGGCCAGAGCATTGAGTTGCCAACCAGCGCCATAGGTGACGCCGTTCGCGTCGCGCAAGCTGTGCAACGCGGCGAGCAATCTGTCGGCTTGAGCGGTGTATCGCTCTGCGTTTGCGATGTCGCCGAGACTCCGTAGCATGGAGGCAGCTGCGCGGTAGCCCCTGATGTACTGAAGCTGTGTTCCGTTGCGAGCTTCTGGCGTGTAGGCATAGAGTCCAGGAGACCAGTCGACGAAGAGCCATTGGTGTTTGGCATTTTCGAATAAACCTTGGGAGTTGAGGCTTGCGTCCATAGCAGCAAGGATGCGGAGAAGGTCATCACGCTGGGCGGCAAGGAAGGCTCTGTTGCCGGAGTGCATATAAAGGTCGGCGAGTGAGGTGATCCAGAGCGCGGAGTAACTGGGGATGCCGTTCACGTGGCTGCCAGTTTCCGGAACCAGTGCGTGAAGCGTCTCTTCCATCAGGGCGTGGTCGCCGAAGGCTGTTGAGATGACGCGGCCTTCGACGTCAAGATCGCCAGCCCAACGCCCGCGGTCGCGTTTGACCGCGTCCAAGACACCGTCCTGCATGCACAGGTGTACGGTATAGGCACCAGTCTCCCAGATGCGGTTCAGGAGTGGGTCCGACGACTCAAACGTACCGGCGTGTGCGACGGGGTAGTAAATACCTTCGGCGCGAATGGACTTGAAGGCGGTGACGGGAGCACCGTGCAGGAATCGGATTTGCACATAGCGGAAGCCTGACTTGGGACCGCGTGCGACGCCGTTCGCCGGAACTTCGAGGATGTTTGTGCCGAGGTAATTACCGCCCTGCTGCCCCGGAGTGAGGCCGGTGGCGAGCGCCTCAACCTCAGATTCTCCATAGGCGATGGAGAGTGTGGAGTCGGAAGGAGAGGCCGATTCGACCAGCAGGCGGCCGGAAATCTCGCGGCCAAAGTCGAGCAGCAGCGACGGTGCATCGGCGTCTGTGGCGGATGGCGCGGCTTGATTTGTAACTGTGAATGGCAACGCAGGGTCTGCACCCGTCAACGCGGAGAGGTGAGAGAAACTTGCTGCGCCGGTAAAGACGTGCGTGACGGCGACCGCAGCAAGCGGAAAAGTTCGTAAAGCCTGCGACAATCCAATATAGCCAGGCCATCCATACATTCCAGCATCGGCGGACCATTGAAAGAAATCGACGTTGGATTCAATGGAGCCGAGGGATGCGACGGTCTGCCAGACCGAGTCGTCAAAGGAAAAATCGGACCAGTGTTGAAGAGGCTTGGTTGGGTTGGCGGCGATGGATCGCCAACCGCCGCTTGAAGCGACAAGCGGCATTGTGTCCACACCGAAGCGTGCAGGAACGATCTTCGTCACGAGCACTTCGCCGTAAGCGAGTTGTAGTGTAGCTGTGGAATTGGTGGCACTGACGACCCCTCTCCCACGAACGGCTTCGATGGCAAGGACATTGTCGCCGAGGCGAAGGGCACCGGCTGCGGAGGCATGGAAGACGTGGAAACCGATGGGAGCGTCCGGGTTGGAGCAGAAGTCGCCAAGCGAGTGCCCATTGAGGAAGACGTGTGCCTCGCGCGGGCCTGCGATATATAGGGTTGCGGCTGGAGGCAGCGCTGCTATGCGAAAGTGCGCTCGGAAGTAGTGTGGAGCGACGCGGAGATCGGGACGGTTCCACGGAAATTTGTTGTGGTCCGGGCGGCGCACGGTCACTTCGCCGGCGGTCCAGATGTACTCTTCCGCCAGGAGTGGGCGAGCCGGTGCGGGTGCGGCGGCGAGGTTCCAGGTCGGGTCGAGTGGACCCGGCAATGCCTGAGCGCGTCCATGCAGGACGATAATCCCTAAGAAGCAGAGAATCGCGGCGATGGATGAGAGTTTCGGCATGAATATGCTTCGAAGTCTAGACGCGTTTGAAGCGCATTGCCTGGTAGGGTCGTCCGGTGAGCTTGATTTGGGTCTTGCCACTGAAGGTTCCGGCCATTGCACTGACCGTCATCTCCCAGGGATCGATAAGCTCGGCAGTGAACCTACCGTCGGGAAGGGGAAACTCGTAGTAAATAGGCTGATGAAAATCGGTGAAGTAGAGAATTTGCTGGACGGCTCCGGTGGTATCGAGAGCCGATGCATTGAGGTAGTACGAGGCGGCTTGTGCTTCAAATCCACTGTGCCGGCTATCCTTGCTGGATGTCTGCTCCACTAGTTTGCGCAGGAAGGCGATTCGCGCGGGGCTTGTGCCATGCAACGTACCACCATGGGACCACCACAGCGTAGGCGTTGTGTTCTCGTCGAGTGGTTGGTTCGGATCGAGCAGAGTTTCGCCGTGCGTGACGTAGCATCCGGCAATAATGCCCAGCCAGAAACGGCGTGTCATCTCTTGCCCTGAGAGATTACCCCAGCGGCGGTTAAGATTTCCCTCGTACATCACCTCGTCGAAGACGATTGGCTTGCGCCAAGCATCGAGCCATGACCCGGCCGCATCGAAGTTCGCGGTCTGGAGGCAGCCATGGGTGACCCATGGATGGGCATAGTCGTACATGACTCGCGAGTAATGTATGGAGCGGAGATGGCTTGAAGAATCGTGCTGTTCGACAATGTGAAAGAAGCGGTCAAAGTCGGATACGGACTTCGCCTTCATCAGATCCCACTCGTTGGCCATCGACCACCAGATGTTGCGATAGGCGGACATTCGGGCGAGGACGTAGCGCAGGTAGCGGTCGTCGGCCTCGGCGGACATGGCGGCATAGCCCCAGCGGTCGTAGGGATGGAAGAGGATAAGGTCGGCCTCGATGTTGATTGCACGGAGGTCGGCGATGCACTGCTCGACGTGCGCGAAGTAAGCAGGATTGGGGCGCGTGAAATCATGCTTGCCTCCAGCGTTTCGCTCGAAAGGATAGAGCTGCGGCTCATTGTGGTTGTATTCGTAGTGCTTTGGGAAGACGCACATGCGGACTTTGTTGAAGGGTGCAGCGCTCAGTGAGGCAAGCGTCTGCCGCTGCAGCGCATCCGGCTGATGCATCCACGCATAGCAGGTGGTGCCGAACGGATAGAAGGGCGTGCCGTCGGCGTAGGCGAAGTGATGCTGATTCTGGACGCGGACCGGGCCGTGGATACCTGTGAGTTCGGTGACGCAGGAGAAAATACCGGTCTTTCCGGAGAGTTCCGGCGCGTTGCTGCTGGTCGCATATTTCCACTCGCCCAGCGCATCTGGCATGAAGCGAATCTTGTAGGTGCCGGCACCGTCGTAGAAGCCGTCGACTGGAACCATGCGGTTGCCGAGGATAAAGGTGGCGCTGAACTCAACATCGGTGAAGGGATTTCCAGAGGAAGGCCCGTGCAGGCTGATTTCGAAGACCTCCCACTGCGGGACCGGAGCGTGGTCAACTGCGGCCGTGGGAGCCGCGAACGTGGCGGGAGTTGCGGCGCCGAGCGCGGCAAGCGAACCAGCGGAACTGAGCTTCAGCATTTGGCGGCGATTGATCATGTGTCTACCTGAAAGTACACCGAAAACTGCCAGTTTTCATCGCGAGAGGCTTCAGCGTCACTTCTTCCTCTTTGAGCGGCTTGGGCTGGCCTCTTCGCCAATGGCCGTTACGGGTCGGTTTCGCTGTGCGGTTACTCCGCAACTCTACCGTGTTCCAAGCGTACTCCGGTCTATTCGCAGCACCGTTTCTGCTGATATAACTGCTATGACGCAATCGAAGAATCTGGCTGAGTTTCCCGGCCTTCCGCGGGGAATTGCGTAGATGACTCAAGGAGTAAGCGGACCCGCGCCCCGCTCCATTACTCTGCTTTCGTACCGAGCACGAACAGCAGGATCGATTCGGCTTCACGGGCCCGTACCCTTCAATTTCTGGAATATTCATGAGCCGTTCTGCCGCGCATGGGCGCGCCTTCCGGTTGTCATCCGGCAGACGATCCGCATGTGCCGATTTTTGTCGACCGCGAAGCGCGCATGGTGCCGGCCGATGCAGCGCCGTTGCGCTTGGTGCCCTGCTGGTTGCGGTGGGGATGGCTGGTCCTGATGTTGTAGGGCAGACGGCCGCTCCCGGACGGATCCGAGGTGAGTTCCGCACTGCGCCCCGCCCGCTGGTGACGCAGGCAATCGATCGGGGCCGCGTGGTGCGCACCGAAGGTGCTGTTAGCCGAGCGGGGACGACGGCGCAGGATCTCGGACTGCGGGATGGCGCTGCCCCAATGGAGCACATTCAGCTGGTATTGCAACGCACGCAGGAACGGCAGGCCGCGTTCGACGCGCAGGTGGAGGCGCTACATCAGCGCGGAAATCCCAACTATCACCAGTGGTTGACGCCCGAGACAGTTGGTGCGGAGTTCGGGCCGGCGGCTTCTGACCTTGCGAC
>JALYIG010000129.1 GCA_030775885.1 Acidobacteriota bacterium
GCGCTAAGGGTGACGGGGTCGAAAGCGTTCCATGCAATTGCTTATCTGCGCGGCGAAGATGTGGTGACCATCGTACCGCGCCTGACGCGACTGCGGGGCGACGGTTGGGGACCGACGACGGTGAAGCTGCCGGAGGGGCAGTGGACGAATCGGCTGACTGGAGCATCGATGGCAGGCGGCAAAGTTTCGGTAGGCGAATTGCTACGTGATTTTCCGGTGGCTCTGCTGGTCAGGGAGTGAACGATGCATGAGTTCAGGGTGTGGGCACCAAGAACCAGGAAAATCTCGGTGAAGGTGGGAGCGAACCTGCATGAGATGACGGGGCCCAACGATCGCGGCTGGTGGAAGGCGACGGTGGAGAATGCCGGACCGGGATCCGACTACGGATTTCAGATTGATGACGATGCGGGCATCTATCCCGACCCGCGCAGTAAGTGGCAGCCGAACGGCGTTCATGGGATGTCGCGCGTGTACGACCAACAGGCGTTCGACTGGCATGATGGACGCTGGCAGGCTCCGCCGCTGGCGAGCGCTATTTTGTACGAAATGCACGTGGGGACATTTACCCAGGGAGGCACGTTCGACAGCGCGATTGAGAGGGTGGACTACCTGGTTGACCTGGGCGTGACGCACCTTGAGTTGATGCCGGTGGCGGCGTATGCAGGCGATCGCGGATGGGGCTATGACGGTGTCTCGCTGTTTGCGGTGACCGAAAACTACGGTGGACCGGACGCGCTGAAGCGCTTTGTGGATGCGTGCCACGTGCGTGGACTGGCGGTGGTGCTGGACGTGGTCTACAACCATTTCGGGCCGGTGGGCGCATATGCGGGGAAGTTTGGGCCGTACATGACGAATCGTCACCAAACGCCGTGGGGCGACGCGATTAACTTCGAGGGACGGGGCAGCGATGAGGTGCGAAGGTTCTTCTGCGACAACGCGCTGATGTGGATGCGCGAATTCCACATCGATGGACTGCGACTGGATGCGATCCATGAGATGGTTGACCGCTCGGCAATCCATTTTTTGGAGCAACTGTCAGCCGAGGTTGACGTAATGTCGGCAAAGCTGGGCGGCGGGCTGGTGCTGATCGCGGAGAGCGACCTGAACGATCCGAAGATTGTGCGGCCGCGCGAGGCGGGAGGATTTGGCGTCGACGCACAATGGAGCGACGACTTCCACCATGCGCTATTTACTTTGTTGCACCTTGAAGAAGGGCTGGGGTATTACGGTGACTTTGGCTCTTTTGAAAAGCTGGTGAAGGCGATTACGCATGTGTTTGTGTACGACGGAGAATACTCGCAGTACCGCAAGCGGCACCACGGCCGGCCCGTTGAGGGACTGTCGGCGCATCGATTTATCGGATTTATTGAGAATCATGATCAGGCGGGCAATCGCGCGACTGGAGCGCGACTGCAGCAGATTGTAGGGACAGATTGCGCCAAAGTGGCGGCTGGCATCCTGCTGACGGCACCTTTCGTGCCGCTGCTCTTTCAGGGCGAGGAATATGCGGCTTCGACGCCATTTCTCTATTTCGCGGACCATGACGAGCCAGAGATGGCAAAGGCGGTTTCGGAGGGGCGCAAGCGGGAGTTCGCGGCGTTCGGATTTGCACAGAAGGAGGTTCCGGATCCGGAGGCGCCGGAAACGTTCGACCGCTCGAAGTTGAACTGGGACGAGGTGGAGGACGGCTGCCACAAGGAGATGCGCGACTGGTACAAGGCGCTGATCCAACTTCGGCGAAATTCGATTGCGCTGAACGATGGGGACAAGGGGCACACCCATATTCAGTTCAGCGAGCAGGATCGCTGGCTGGCAATGGACCGTGGCGGAGTGCAGGTGCTGGCGAATCTTGGGCGGCAGGAAGCGCACTTTGATGTACCGGAGAGTTTCCGACTGGTGCTTGTGTCGACGCATGGCGTGGGCGCGGATTCGGGAAAGATTTCTCTACCTCCGAATACGCTGGCTGTGATCTCGTGCGAGATGGATGAGAAGGATTAGCGAACCGGCGGAACTTCAGCGACCCTTAATGTCACGCGAACTATTCTGGATGTGCCGCAGATGAGCAGCGGCGAACGTTTGCTGGAGATGAGTTGGCGGGGCAAGCTTTCGCTGACTGGGACTGGTCGCGCGCGGGCTCTGGACGGCCCGAAGATTTTCGCTGCATATTCGCCACCAGAAACGCGATAAGGTGGCCGGAATGTTGAGACAAAGCGAAACCTTTGGATAGTCGAATCGTATCCTTAGTAGATGAAACATTTGCTTGCCTATGACCGCGAATCAAGGTCAACGCATCTACGTTTTTGTATGACGCGGTGCCGAAGCAGCAGGGCGGAATTAGAAGAGGAATGGAAATGGTGACTCGAAACAGTTCGTTACCTGTGAGGATCGCACTGAGCGTGGGAATCGCTTTCTCCGCTGCGGGGATAGCCGTTTGCAGCGCTGTAACACAGGCGCCGGCACCTGCCGGTCCATCGGCTACAGCGAGCCAGCTTGGGACAATTAAAGCGATTGCAGGCAACACGCTCACGATGGCAAGCGACAAGGGGCAGACGGTCACCATCAGCGTCGCGCCTGGGGCAAAGGTTTACCAGCTTCCAGTGGGCAGCACGGACCTGAAGACTGCGAAGCCGGGCCAGTTGACCGACATTGCCGTGGGCGATCGTGCGATGGTAACGGGCAAGGCGGGCGATACTCCCGAGACGCTGACGGCGGTGCGCGTGATCCTGATGAAGTCGTCGGACATCGCACAGATGCAGGAGCAGCAGCAGGCGGACTGGAAGCTGCGGGGCACTGGGGGTATTGTGAGCACGGTCGATCCTGCGTCGGGGGCGATCACGCTGACGTCGGGTACGAAGAAGCTGACGATCACGACGACGAGCAAGACATCATTTAAGCGGTTCGCCGGCGACTCTGTGAAGTACCAGGATGCGAAGCCGGGCAAGATTACCGATATCCAGGCGAAGGACCAGTTGCAGGCGCGTGGAGAGAAGTCCGCGGACGGCAATTCGATGCAGGCGGAAGAGGTGATCAGCGGCTCGTTTGAAAACCTGTCCGGGCAACTCCTGACAGTGGATGCGGCGGGCGGCAAGATCACGTTGAAAGACTTAGCAACGAAGAAGATTGTGACCGTGAACGTAACGGCCAACTCGGAAGTGAAGAGTATGCCGGCCATGGTGGCTGCGCGATTCGCTTCGCAGAGCAGTGGCGGAGGACAGGGCGCCGGTCGACGTGGCGGAGGCGGTGGTGGACAGGATACATCCGCAGGGGGTGACAATGGCGCACGGCGCTCGGCCGGCGCTGACCTCTCGCAGATGATCGGACGGCTTCCGGCGATTACGCTTGCTGACCTGAAAAAAGGCGATGCGGTGATGATTGTGGCAAGCGATCCGATGGCCGGTTCGAGTGCCGCGACTGCGATCACCGTGCTGAACGGAGTCGATGCAATTCTGACTGCCAACCCAAACGGCGGCATGGACCTGTCGATGAGCGTAAGCGGCGGGGGCGGCAACGCGGAGTAATGCTCACATGCAACTGCGCGAACCCATCAAATTTGAGGATTTTATTAGGAGTGAGGATGTCTTTTCGTAAGTCTCTGGGAATTCTTGTAGTTTTTCTGCTTGCATCTCTGCCGTTTGTCGCGATGGGGCAGCCATCTCAGCCCGTGACGGCAGCGGGCGGTTCGGTTCACGGCCTGGTTGTCGATCCCGATGACGCTTTGATCCCGGGAGCGGTTGCGACGCTGACGTCGGACGCTGGCAAGGCGTCGACGGCGACTTCGAAGTCGGATGGAACCTACACGATCCGCGGGTTGGCTCCGGGCACGTACACCCTGTCGGTCACGGCGCCGGGCTTTGGGACTTTTGTGAAGGCGGGCATTAAGGTGACGTTGGGCGCAAGCGTGGCGACTGACGTGAAGATGACGCTGCAGGACATGGCCCAGACGGTTACGGTGAGCACGGATACGGTTCAACTGAGCGTCGATCCGGAGAATAATGCGAGTGCGACGGTGCTGACTGGAGATGCATTAAATGCGCTGTCCGATGACCCTGACGAGCTTTCGGCTGAGCTTGCGGCACTGGCGGGGCCTTCTGCGGGACCAAACGGCGGACAGATTTACATTGATGGTTTCACGGGCGGCCAGCTTCCTCCCAAGGCGTCGATCCTGGCGATTCGCATCAACTCGAACCCTTTCTCCGCTCAGTACGATCAGCCGGGTTATGGACGTGTTGAGATCATCACCAAGCCGGGAACTGACCAGTTTCACGGTGGCGGAAGCTTCCAGTTTCAGGACAAGATTTTCAACACCTCGACGCCGTTTCTGGGCCCTGCGAACGTCCAGCCCAACTATCACACCGCTTTCATCACGGGCAATCTGACGGGGCCGGTCAGGACAGGGGCTTCGTTCACCATCGCGGGCACGTACCGCGATATTGCGAACAACAACATCATCAATCCACCGGCAATTTTCGCCAGCTCCGCGAACGCAACGACAGTGTGCAACCCGGGCGATCTAACCTGCGCTAGCTTTCCCTACCCGACTACGGCACGCGCGGTTGCCGCTCCACACACCCGATGGGAGATCAATCCACGCGTGGATACGATGGTGGGAGCGAAGAACACGCTGACGACGCGCTTTGGTTATGAGAGCGGCCACGATACGAATCCGGGCAACAACAATAGCCTGCCAAGCCAGGGGAACACATCCAACAGCACAGAAATGACAATTCAGGCCAGCGACACGCAGTTGTTGACCGACCGGGTTATTAACGAGACGCGTTTCGAGTACCAGCGGAGTACGGACAATTCGACCCCGTATAATCCGGCGACCACGGTTTCCGTTTCGGGATATTTCACGGCTCATGGAAACGGTGGCGGAAACATAAACTCGTCGACCGACAACCATATCGAATTCCAGAATTACACGTCGGTTCAGCTGGCCAGGAATTTCATCCGGTTGGGTGGGCGCCTGCGCTCCTCGTCCAACACGATTACTTCGAACGGCGGGGTAAACGGATCGCTTAACTATTCTTACTTGCTGGATCCATGCACCGACCCGAACCTGTCCAAGAGGCCGAGCAACTGTGTGATCGGCGTTACAACACCATGCGCCATTGCGAACACGACCAACCCGAACCCGGGCGGACCCGCTCCCACCTTTGAGAATGTTTCATCGTACCAATGCGGCATCCCGTTCCAGTTCCAGCAGACCACGATCCATCAGCTCGGCGTAAATGCACGGGAGACCGACGTTGGCTTGTATGCGGAGGATGACTGGAAGGTCAAGGACAATCTAACGATCAGTTATGGCGTTCGGTACGAGGCGCAAAGCTATATCAGTAGCACGCATGACTTCGCGCCGCGCACTTCGCTGGCCTACGGCGTGCCGCGTAAGAATGGAAAGAAGACGGTCACCGTGCTGCGTGGTGGATTCGGTATCTTTTTCACCCGGTTTGGATTGGGCTCGATCACGAACATCGTTCAGAACACGAATCAGACCAGCACGGTGTACCAGAACCTGACGCCGCAATGCACGCTGACAGCGGCAGGCACTGCGACCTCTGCATGCACGGCTGGTACCGGCAGTAACCTGGGCAGAGCCATTGTTCCGATCACGGGTCCGGGACTTCGCTCCCCCTACATGATGGAGAGTGCGGCGACTGTTGAGCAGCAGCTAGGTAAGTATATGAGCGTCTCCGCGACCTACATGAACATACGCGGCATCCACCAGTTTCTAACGCGACGCTTCCCAAGCAGCGCGGGCTTCTGCGGATCCAACACAACGGCGTCTGGATACGTGGACTGCAACCAGTCCGAGGGCGTGTTTCGGCAGAACCAGATCAATACCAGCGTGAGGTTGCAGACGCCGAAGGGCATCAGCATCACGGGCTTCTACTCGGCAAACTGGGCGAACTCGAACCTCAGCGGCATCACGAACCCGTACAATCCGGCAACTGATTATGGCCGCGCACAGTTCGATGTCCGCAGTCAGATGACACTGTTGGGGACGATTCCGCTGCCCTGGCTGATTTCTGCGAGCCCGATCATCAATGTATCTTCCGGTCGGCCGTATAGCATCACGACGGGGCTGGATAATAATCTGGATAACTTGACGGACGACCGTCCAGCATTTGCGAATGGCCCGGTGGCTCCGACGAGGGCGAATTGCACGAATGCGGCGAACTTCAATGGCGAACCGCAAGCCACGAGTCCCGTAGCTGGCGAAAACTATGCAGAGATTCCCGTTAATTTCTGCACCGGACCCAATAACGTGAGCTTCAACGTGAGGCTTTCCAGGACTTTCGGATTTGGACCTAAGACGGCGGCAACGCTCGCCCGCGAAGCACGACAGGCGCAAATGGGTGGACCCGGTGGGCCTGGTGGCCCCGGCGGGCCTGGAGGACCGGGCGGGCCGGGTGGCCCAGGCGGAGGTGGCGGCCGTGGCGGTGGCGGATATGGCGGAGGCGGCGGCGACCATGGCGGCGGTGGATTTGGCGGCGGACGGGGATCCAACACCGGCCGCAGGTACAATCTGTCCGTCGGACTTCAGGCTCTCAATATCTTTAACCAGGTTCCGTATGGCGCTCCAGGAAGCACACTATCGTCGGCATTCTTCGGCAAGGTGACGACCCTTGGCGGCGGCGGGTTCGGCGGAAACAACGCGGTGCGGCACATTACGCTGTCGGCCAACTTCAACTTCTGACCTTATGCCGCAACACAACAGAGAAGCGCGTCCAGTTAGTTGGACGCGCTTTTGGTTTGCATTGGACCCAAAGGAAACCGCTGCGAGGCACCCTATGTGGCGAACTCTACTTCACACGCTTTAGTTGATCTTCCAGTACGGTGCGGAACGGCAATGGTTGACTGTGATCCGGGGAGCTGGCGGTCTGGCTGACCAGTTGAGGAGTCGTTTTTTCGGGTTCGGCGACGAACTGCTCGGCAATGACGACGGTCTTGGCGTTAAGGAACTCGCGCATGCCCGCGGCAGAAAGTTCGCGGCCGTAGCCAGAATGCTTGATACCTCCAAAGGGCAGGCGCGGATCGCTGGCGACGACTGTGTTAACGAAGACTCCACCGCACTGGAGATATGTTGTGAAGCGACTCTGTTCGGAAGTGCTTCGCGTCCAGACGGACGCGCCGAGGCCGAACGGAGTGTCGTTCGCCACCGCGATTGCTTCCTCAATGTCAGCAACCCGGAAGAGCAACGCGACCGGCCCAAAGATCTCTTCCCGGTAGATCGCGCAGGTGCGCGGGAGTCCAGCGATGATGGTGGGTTCGAAGTAATAGCCCTTGCCGATCATGCGTTCGCCGCCGGTGAGCAAACGCCCGCCAGCCTGGATTGCGGAGTTGACCTGCGCTTCAAGTTCCTCGACCTGGGCGATCGTTGCCAGCGGACCAAGCTGGGTGGAATCGAGCGTAGGGTCGCCGACCTTGATGGCGTCCATGCCTGTGATGAAGCGCGCCTCGAAGGCGTCGTAGATGGAATCCGCCACGATAAAGCGCTTGGCCGCGATGCATGACTGACCGCTGTTGATACATCGCGCGCGAACCGCGTTCTCTACTGCGGCGTCAAGATCGGCAGACGGCATGACGATGAAGGGATCGCTACCGCCGAGTTCGAGGACAGACTTCTTGATGAGCCATCCGGCCTGGGCGGCGATGGCGCGGCCCGCGGATTCGCTTCCGGTAACGGTGACGGCTGCGATGCGTTCGTCTGCGAGGACAGACTCGACCTGGCTTGCGTCGATGAGCAGTGCCTGGAAAGTACCGGGAGGAAATCCGGCCCGGCGCACCAGTGCCTCAATGGCGAGGGCGCACTGAGGTACGTTGGATGCGTGCTTGAGCAGGCCAACATTACCTGCCATCAATGCGGGCGCGAGGAAGCGGAAGACCTGCCAGAAGGGAAAGTTCCATGGCATCACGGCGAGCACAATGCCTAAGGGATCCCAGCGAACATAGGCGTCGCTGTTCCCAGTGTCGACGGGCTCCGGAGACAGGATGCGATACGCGTTCTCGGCGTAGTAGCGGCAGGCGCTGGCGCATTTGACGATCTCGGCACGAGACTGCGTGATGGGCTTGCCCATCTCGCGTGTGATGAGGAAAGCCAGATCTTCGGTTTCTTGTTCGAGCAAGGTTGCGAGTTTACGCATGCACAGTGCGCGATGGCTCAGTGGCACGTCCGCATAGGCCTCAAAAGCTCTGGCTGCAAACGCGATCTTCCGCTGCAACGCTTCTTCGCTGAGCGGGGTAAACTGGCGCGACAGATCTCCGTTCGCGGGATTGATGGATTGAATGGGCATGCGGCTCTACTCCGAAGCAAGCTTATCAAGAGTGGAGGCCAGCACGCGCGTTCCGTACGCGATATCTGCGGGCGACGCATATTCGTCTGGCCGGTGGCTGACGCCGCCGCGACACGGAATGAAGATCATGGCAATGGGTGCAATGTGCGCCATGAAGAGCGAGTCGTGATAGGCGCGACTGACCATGTGCTTAGTCGTCATGCCGTAGTCGCGGGCGACCTGGTCGATGACGGCGACAATATGCGGCGAGCAGGTGGCCGGCTGGTCGGCGTTGACGAGCGCTTCGGTGATGCGAACTTCGCGGCGTGTGGCCAGAGCTTCAATGTCGCGGCGGACAGCCTGCATGACGCCTTCGCGGCGAGCAGGATCGATGTCGCGAATGTCGATTTGGAGTGTGACACGGCTGGGAACACTGTTGACTGCGCCGGGGTATACGTCGCAGGTGCCGACGGTTGCGACTGTGTCGATGGCGCGAGTGGCGAGGGCGTGTCGCTCGAGCGAGAGAATGATTTCCGAAGCAGCGCAGAGTGCGTCGCGACGCTCGGGCATCAGGAGCGCTCCAGCATGGCCGCCGACCCCTTCAATGGTGAAACGGTAGCTGGCTGGGGCCGCGATAGCGGTGACGATGCCGAGAGGAATCTGTTCGCGTTCGAGCAGCGGGCCCTGCTCGATGTGGAGTTCGACCCAGCCGTGGTAGTGGTCAGGCGGCAAGCGCGTGCCGGAGAGAGGTCCGGTAAAGCCTGCGGCGGCTCGGACCTGCGCTAGCGTTTCATCCTCCGAGCCGCGCTGTGCGCCGTGGAGCGCGTCAGCGTACTCGGCAGCGAGCGTGCCGGAGATGAGGCGGCTGCCGAGACAGCCGATGCCGAAGCGGGTTGGCTCCTCTGAGGTGAGGAGGACAAGCTCGATGGATCGACGGGGACGATTACCGCTGCGCTTGAGAGCACGGATGGCTTCGAGTCCGCCAAGCACTCCGACCGTGCCGTCGTACATTCCAGCGTGGGGGATGGCGTCGATGTGCGAACCGGTGGCGACCGCCGGGAGATCAGGCTCGGTACCGACCCAGCGAAAGAAGGTATTGCCGACGGCGTCGACACGCACGCCGAGACCTGCGTCCTCGGCGAGAGAGATCAACCAGGCACGGGCGCGCAAATCGTCAGCGGTGAAGACGATGCGGGTCACAGCGGTGCCTTCTGTCGGCTGTTCGATCGATGTGAAAGATGCGAGCGTCTGGAGTTCGGACATCAGGCGCGTGCTGTCGATCTCAATTTCGCGAGAGCCGGTGGTGATCGACGGTGTTGCTCGATTTTGCATGCGTGTCTCCTGCGCCTGACCGATCGTTTTCAGAGTAAATAGGTGACGTGGGCGGATCAGTCGAGTGGGTGGCGATTCCAGTCTTTATAGATTAGATACTTTGCCGGCTGCTTGCCGATCGCTCCGAACCACTGCGGGCAGAAGGGCGCCATCCAGATGAAATCGCCTGCGGTAACGGGGTACCAGGAGTCTCCGAGGCGATAGATGCCGCCGCCCTCGAGCATCAGCAGACCGTGCTCCATGACGTGAACCTCGACCATGCTGAGCGCGGCCCCGGGTTGATAGGTCATTGTATTGACGGCGAAGTCGAAGGAGGGAGAGCCGGGTAGCAGGCTGCGGACCTGGAGGTCCGGGTCGTCGTTGAGGGGAACGGACGTGGTCTTTTCTTCGTGGCCGACGAGAATCTCCGGCGCTGGTGCGGAGGTGAGTGTCTCGTAAGGTTTTTCAATCACGACAAGCCGTGTTG
>JALYIG010000130.1 GCA_030775885.1 Acidobacteriota bacterium
ATCTGCGACAGCGGAACGCCCATCGCTTCAGCCTTCTGCCGGTCAATAGTGACGTAGAGCTGAGGATCATTCGCCGTAAAGGTCGTGTTCAGATTCACCAGCCCATTCGCCGGATTCCTCGCCTGCCCAACCATGGTGTGGGCAATCCGGTCGATGTCCCCAAACGTGTTTCTGCCGCCATCCTGCAGGATGAACTGGAAGCCGCCCACCGAGCCGATACCCTGGATAGCCGGGGGCTCAACCGCAAACAAAATTCCCCCGGGCACGCCAAACAATTTCGGTGCAATCCGCGCAACAATATCGTGCGCAGAATGCCCGCTCCCCTTCTTGGTCCGGTCGTCCACCGGCGTCAACGGCGCGAAGATCAGCCCTGCGTTAGGCGAACTCCCGCCCGCGAGCGAAAATCCCATCACCGAAAATGTCCCAAACACGTCAGGATCCTGCTGCACGATCGCTGTGCCCTTATCCGCAAACGCCGTGGTGTAGCTCAGCGAAGCGCCCGGAGGCGTCTGCACCAGGATGATGAAGTACCCCTGGTCCTCTACCGGGACGAACGCCGTCGGCACATGGTTGTACATGTACGCCGTAGCGCCCAGGCCTGCCACAAACAGCATCAGAAATGCATAGCGCCACTTCACCACCCAGGTCACTGCGATGACGTAACCCGCAATCACCTTCTGAATCACCGCCTCAACTGGATTCAGGAAAAGTCCCAGCAGGCCCGTTGGTCGTGTCTCCGGCCGCAGGAACAACGCTGCCAGCGCCGGCGACAGCGTCAATGCGTTGAACGCCGAAATCGCAATCGAAAAAGCGATGGTCAGCGAGAATTGTTTGTACAGAATGCCCGTCGTACCCGGGAAAAAGCTCACCGGAACAAACACCGAGATCAGCACCAGCGACGTCGCAATGACCGCGCTGGTCACCTCGCTCATCGCCACCGAGGTCGCCTTATGAGGATCGTGGGCGCAGTCCTCCGCGCCCATGATCACCGTACCCTCAAGATGCCGCTGTACGTTCTCGATCACCACGATCGCATCATCGACCACCAGTCCGGTCGCCAGCGTGATTCCGAACAGCGTGAGTGAGTTGATGGAGAATCCGAAAAGCTTGATGAAGAGAAATGTGCCAATCAGCGAAACCGGAATTGTGATCGCCGGAATAATCGTCGCGCGCCAATCCTGCAGGAACAGGAAGATGACCACGATGACGATAATGATCGCCTCGAGCAGCGTCTTTTCTACCTCGCGGATCGAGTCCGAAACAACCGTCGTCGTATCAACTGCGATGATGCCCTGCAGACCCGGCGGGAACGACTTCTGCAACTCCGCGAACACAACCTTACAGCGCTTGTCCACGTCCAGCGCGTTGGCGTTGGACAGTTGTTGCACGCCAATGCCGATTGCATCTCCCTGGGCGATGTCGTGATCACTGAAACGCAGACTCGTGTTGTACGTCTCCGCGCCCAGTTCCGCGTGGCCAACGTCTTTCAGCAGAACGATGCCCGAGCCTGCCCCCGGGGCTGACGCGGCCATCGAGCCCACCGGTGCGCTTGCCGCGTTGGACTTAAGAATGATGTTCTCGAACTGACGCGCGTCACTCAGTCGCCCTACAACGCGCACCGCCATCTGGTAAGCCTGGGTCGAATCGGAAGGTGGACTTCCCAGCTGGCCCGCCGGCACCTCGATATTCTGCTCCGCCAGCGCATTGGTCACGTCCAGCGGAGTCAACCTGCGCGCCGCAAGCTTCGTCGGATCGAGCCAGATCCGCATCGCATATTTGCGCTCGCCGAAGATCACCACCGCGCCCACTCCCGGAACCCGCTTCAAAGCGTCCGCAACGTAAACGTCCAGGTAATTGGAGATGAACGCGGGAGAGAGCGAATGGTCAGGCGAAATGAATCCAGCCGCCAGCACAAAATTCGAATTCGCCTTGGTGATGGAGATGCCCGTGTTCTTCACCGCCGCAGGCAGCCGCCCCTGCGCCGTGGCCACGCGGTTCTGAACGTCTACTGCGGCGATACTGAGGTCGTATCCCGTCTGGAAAGTGACCGTGATGGTTGACGTGCCGTCATTCGAGGAGGTAGACGAAATGTAGCGCATGCCCTCAACGCCGTTGATCGCCTGCTCCAAAATCGTCGTCACCGCCGATTCCACGTCCTGTGAGTTCGCGCCGATGTAGTTCGAGCTGACAACCACCTGCGGAGGAGCAAGCTGCGGATACAGCGAAATCGGAATCGAAGGCACCGAAACCGCGCCCATCAGCACAATCAACAGCGCGCACACCGTGGCGAAGATGGGACGGCGAATGAAAAACTCGACCAAGAGACTCTACCTTTCAGTTCGCTCCGCTCTCGAGTCGTTCCTGCTCTCTGACGCGGATGTCTTGCTGCGGATGACTTACCTAAGTGCGCGGCATTTGCCGTGCCGTAAACCGATGCTTGAAGCAGAACTTCAGCTTCGGAGGTCCAGCCATAAATAGTTAGCTACCGGCATGGGCTGTCGGTGGCGGCCCTGGCGGCAGCGGCATCACCGGGACACCCTCCTGCAGAAACTGAATGCCGGAGAGAATTACGCGGTCGCCGGTACGCAACCCGGCCTGAACCGGATACGCATTTCCAATCGGCTCCCCCAGCGTGACCGAAACCAGGTGAGCAGCATACCCAGAGCCCTGCTGCGCCGCTACATACACAAACGTCTGGCCGCCGATGCGGGTCACCGCGAGCACCGGAACCGTCGGTGTCTGCGACGTACCCCAGGTCACGCGGGCATTCACAATCTGTCCGTTACGCAGTCGCTCGGACGACTTCGGCACCGGAGCCTTGGCTAGAATTCCCTGTAGATTGTTGTCCACCTGGGGCGAGATGAAATTGACCGCCGTATGCGCAAGCACCGCACCGCTCTCATCTGTCAGATCCACTGCCAAGCCTGTGCGAACATGTCCAGCCTGGTCCGTCGGCAGATAGATGTAGGCCTCAAGGTCTGTATTCTCATCCACAGTCGTCAGCATCGTCGTCGCCGAGACGTAGTCACCTTGGTGGACCGGAATATCGCCCACGACGCCCGCAAATGGCGCGCGTATCTGGTAGTAGGCAAGCTGCTCGCGCTGCGTCTTCGTCTGCGCGCCAGCGGCGTCCAGCGACGATTTCGAGTTCTGGAATGCCTGCACCGCTTGGTCATAGGCCTGCTTCGAGATAATGCCAGCCTTGAAGAGCTGTTCCTGCCGCGCCAGTTCCGCCTGATTGTAATCGTAGGTGGCTTTCAACGGCTGCTCGGCTGCCTGCTGCGCCTGCACCGTCGCAACCTGCTTCAGCGGATCGATCTGCATCAGCACTTGCCCGGCCTTCACTGCATCGCCGGACTTGACCAGGATCTTCGTAAGATTGCCATCGACCTGCGGTTGGAGCGTAGCGGAACGGCGGCTCTTGATGGTGGACACATAGGTGTCCGACATAGCAACCGCGCTCAGCGAGACGGGCTGCACCTGCACCGGCATCGCCTGCGCCGCAGGTGCGGGAGGCGGTGCCTTGGTGCATCCCGCCATCAAAGCAACGGCCAATCCAGCAATGGCATACGCCGGCATACGCCGGTCATTCCAGAAATTTTGCACCTGAAGCAAGCTGTTCTCCTTGACCCCAAAAAACCTCATCGGCAACTCGCACAAGATACTGGAGTTCCCCAGATCGAATGTCGCTGAACACTGAGGATAAGTTGTTGGATGACAGGCCCCCACCGCACGATGCGAAAAGTCGCACGAAAGAGATTACTCGCCTTCGGATTTACGCTCACCAAAGTGGAACGGGTTGAAGTTTTCCCCTCGATCAAAAGCATCTCCATGCTCTGCCGCCTTCAGCCGTCCAATGACGAAATAGGTAACCGGAGTCGCGAGAACCTCGTAGCCGACCTTCAGCACGTAAGCCGTCACAATGATGTTGATCAGGGTCCGCGCCGGATACCTGCCC
>JALYIG010000131.1 GCA_030775885.1 Acidobacteriota bacterium
GTCATCCTCTCCCGCACCAAAACCAGCCCCATGCCCTCCGACCCTCTACTGGAAGTTGCTATCGAGGAGTGACAAACGCACGATTAGGGAACCTCTCAATGAGTTGTGTCTTGTTAAGGGCACGGCTTCAGCCGTGCCGCAGATCGCAGAGAATGAACGTGGCTTAAGCCGCTGAGGTACGCTCTCTTTCACAGCAGTAACCTGTCAAAAGATCCCTTAGAATCAGGTTGTGTTATGCAAATGACGATCGATATCGACGACGACCTGCTACGAAGCGCTATGGAACTCAGCCCCGGCGAGTCGATAAGCCAGATCGTGGATGAAGCATGTCGGCTTTTTCTGCGGCGTTGTGAGGATCCCGCGTTTCGAAAACAGATCAAAGCTAATCGTCGTCGCAGCGCGACCAAAAGCGCTTATAGTATCGTTCGCCGCTCGACGACTCACTAACTCACTTCCGCTTCCACCGCACCCCGTCCTTCGCGTCCTCGATCACCACGCCCTTCGCCATCAGCTCCACCCGGATCGCATCGGCGCGCGCGAAGTTCCGTGCCTTCTTCGCCGCCGTCCGCTCCGCCACCAGCGCCTCAATGTCCGCATCGCTCAGCCCCATCTGCGCCACCAGTTCCGGAGCAGCCTCGCCGATGCGCCCCTCTGCTTCCGCCCACTGCAGCGCCGCCCGCGTCAACTCCGCATCGCGATCCACCAGCACCGCAAATATTCCGTCGAACAGCGTCAACACCTGCAGAATCTCTGCCGCATTCTGCTCGCCCAGCGTCCCCGCATCCGCAGCCGAGTTCGCCGCGCGCACCATCTCCGAAATCGCCGCCGACGCCTCTGCCGTATTCAAATCGTTCGCCAGCGCTGCCGTAAATTCGGCGGCAGCCTTCGCCGTCGCCGTGCTCACCCCGGCATCCGCACCGGCAACAAAACCGCCGCGTAGCATCCGCTGATGGAACGTCCGCAGCCGGTCGATCGCGTTGGTCGCCGCCGCCAGACCTTCAAACGTGAAGTTCATCTGGTGACGGTACGGCACGCTCAGCAGCAGGTACCGAATCGCCGACGCGCGATGCCCTTTCAGCAGAAGGTCCCGCAGCGTGTAAAAGTTCCCCTCCGACTTCGACATCTTCTTGCCTTCAACCAGCAGGAAGCGTACATGCATCCAGTGCCGCGCAAAAGTGTGCCCCGACGCCGACTCCGACTGCGCAATCTCATTCTCATGGTGCGGAAACATCAAATCCTCGCCGCCCGCATGCAGGTCGAAGCTCTCGCCCAGCAGCCCAGCCGCCATCGCCGAGCACTCGATATGCCAGCCTGGCCGTCCCATTCCGATCGCCGTCTCCCATCCCGGCTCGCCTGGCTTGATCGCCTTCCACAGCGCGAAGTCCCGCGCCGCATCCTTCTCGTACTCGTCCACATCCACGCGCGCGCCGTCTTCAATCCCCTCGAAATCCTTCTTCGACAGCTTCCCGTACTCGGGAAACCGCGCAATGCGAAAGTACCAGCTCCCATCCTCAGTCTGGTACGCAATGTCCTTCGCCGCCAGCGTCTGGATCAGCTTCACCATCTCCGGAATGTGATCCGTCGCACGCGGCAGATGCTCCGGCCGCTCGATCCCCAGCGCGTCGAGATCCTCGAAGAACGCGGTCTCATATCGCTCCGTATATTCCCCGATGGGCTTGCCCGCAGCAAGAGCGTTGCGAATGATCTTGTCGTCCACATCGGTCACGTTCATCACATGATCGACGGCCATCCCCTGCTGCCGCAGAAACCGCCGCAGCACGTCGACATGCAGAAACGTACGGAAGTTTCCAATGTGCCCGTAGTCGTACACCGTCGGCCCGCATGCGTACATTCGCAGCGCCGGCGCGCCCACCGGCTCCAGCCGCTCCAGCTTGCCACTCATAGTATTGAACAGTTCCAACGACGCCAATCCGCTCACTCACCGCCGCATCCGGCGCGCATCGCGACGCCCGTGCAGACTGCTCTTTCTATCTAAGTTATCCCTCAAGATTCTACAGTCCATCCATAGAAAACACTTAAGACTTGGCCTTGTCTGCGGTATGCTTTTCTGGGAATCTGACGAACCAATTTAGAGGTCCATGGAAAGCCCAACCCAATTCGCCTCGACCTACCAGCACATGTCGGACGGCGAATTGGTCCAGATCGCGAACGAAGGCGGGCTCCTGCCCGAGGCAAAACAAGCTCTTGCCGAAGAACTGCGGAGGCGCAAGCTGAAAGTCGCCGACTTGCTTCACTTGAAGGAACCTCACCGAACCAGCCTCGAAAAAGAAACCACAGAGCGCTGGTTTCCTATGACGTGGGGACACACTTTGGGATTCGGGCTATATGGCGGCAAGTACCTTAACGAGAGAGACCGGGAAGACAATATTCAAGTCCAAACAAAGTTCTTCGTTTTCGGAATTCCACTTGTCCCCGTCGCCTCATATCGCTTCAAGTGCTCTGGCAGCGCCGACAAATGGTTACAGTGGAACCCCAGCCAAAAGCCTCTGAATCGTGTACGGCTCGACTGGAGCCAGGTCTTCATGACCTGGTTCCAGACTGCGCTGTGGATCGTCGGCACGATTGCAGCCGTCGTCCTTTACGAGAGGTTCAAAGAAAGGTGAATCGCGGCAAGCGACCTCACCCTAATTTCAACTGCGGTACCGCCACCAATCCCTCGCCCGCAAACTCCCCCGCCACAAACTTTCCCCACGCCGCCGCTGCGATCATCGCCGCATTATCCGTCGACATGGCCAGCGTAGGAAACGCCACCCGCAGCCCGCGCCGCTCCGCCTCTTCCGCAAACCGCCGCCGCAACTCGCTATTCGCCGCCACGCCACCTGACACCACAATCCCCCGCGCCCCAAACACTTCCGCCGCCGCAAATGTCTGCCGCATCAGGTTCCCCACCACTGCGTGCTGAAACGAAGCAATCAAATCCAGCGTCTGCGGGTCGAACACTTCCGGCATCTCGCGCAACGCGTCCGCAGGCCGCATCGCAGGATTCGCCTTGAGACCCTCCGCCAACGCCCTCCGCCGAGCGTCAATCACGGGCCCCATCCCATGTGCCTGCGTGTACCGCAACACCGCAGTCTTGATCCCACTAAACGAAAAATCAAAGTTCACCGTCTCTTCTTTGTTTGTCATTCCCGAACGGAATCCGCTTTTGTCTCCGACCAAATCGCCTGACTCATCCGACCCTGACACCGCCACCAAATCGGGTGCCCCATCCAAGCTCTGCTTGGGTGGGTTCTGCGGGTGCCCCATCCTCGTCGCACCTTTTGCTGAAAGGGTGGGATGAACACGACTCGCATCGTCCATCTTCTGTCTCCGACTCTTGATCCCCGCAAACCGAAACTCCACCGCCTTCGGATTCCCTTCGCCCGCCAGCGCATCGATCCAGGGTCCACCCGGATACGCCAGCCCGAGCAGCTTCGCCACCTTATCGAACGCCTCACCCGCGGCATCATCCACCGTCCGCCCAACATTCCTGTACACCCACGTCCCTCCTCGGTTTGTCATTCCCGAAACAAACCTGTTCTCATCTTCCTCCTGGACTTGTGCCCCATTCATGACAGTCTCTTCGTCATGAGTGGGTTGCTGCCCCGACTCGCCGACGCGCTCCGCCAAGTACAAATGCGTATGCCCGCCACTCACCACCAGAGCCAGCAGCGGAGTCTCCATCGCCTTGCCGGCATCCATCAGCACCGCGTGGATATGACCCTCCAGATGATTCACCGCCACCAGCGGCTTTCCCGCCCCCAGTGCCAGCGCCTTCGCATACGTAATCCCCACCAGCAGAGCCCCAGCCAACCCCGGCCCCTCAGTCACAGCAATCGCATCAAGATCCGCAAACCGCAGCCCCGCCTGCGCCATCGCCGCCCTTACTACCGGCACAATATTCCGCAAATGTTCGCGCGAAGCAAGCTCCGGAACCACGCCCCCATAGTTTGCATGCAGCTTCATCTGCGAAGCCACGACATTTGCCAGCACCTGACCACCCGCGCGCACCACTGCCGCCGCCGTCTCGTCGCACGAGCTCTCAATCCCCAGAATCAATCCACTCCCGACGCTATTCGCCACCCGTCTATCTTAGGCGTTCTCCGTATCACGTTCCCCGTTGTACGCTCGAAGCTGTCACGTAGAACGGACCATGCAGTAACCTTTGAACTACCAATATCGGCCCCGCAGCCCACCCATGGCTGCGGATGCCTCATCATAAGAATCAGCAACTCCTCCGGCACACTTCTGCCGCCAAACGTGAACCATTACAGCCTCACCCTAACCCTGCAAGCCCAGCGAGCATCGATGACGCAACTTAGACTCCTCCCCGCCCTCCTCCTCGTCTTGGCCGCGCCGCTCTCTGCGCAAACCGGAACCCAGACCGGACCCCAGACCTCCGCGCCCATCTCTGCCGCGCCCGCCACGCTTCCGTCCACCCTGCTGCGTCCCGCGATCGCGGCCTTGCAGACAGCAGTGACCATCGCCCGCCCCGAAAAGTGGAAGGCCCCCTCCGCCGTCGCCGCCGAATCCGCCAGCGACATCAGCTCTATCCAGCGCGACCTCGACCACACTTTGCCGCCGCTGCTCAGCTCCGCCGACTCGAGCCCCAGCAGCACCTCCCAACTCCTGCCCGCCTACCGCAACGTCGAAGCCCTCTACGACGTCCTCGTCCGCGTCACCCAGACCTCCGTCCTTGCGGCCCCGCCGCAGCAGAGCGCCGCCTTCCAGCAGGCCACGCAAAGCCTTCAGCAGGCCCGCCGCAACTTCGGCGACCTGCTCGATTCAGCCGTGCAAGCCCAGGACCGCCGCCTCCACGACACCCAGGCCCGGATTACCAGGCTGCAGTCTGCCCCGCCGCCGCCCGCGCCTGTCTGCCCAACGCCGCCGCCCGCAAAGAAGCCCACCCCGAAGCGCAAGTCCACCACCGCCGCGACGAAACCAGCCACCCCGCCCACCACAAAATAGGCATCACCACGCCTCGTCTCTAGTTTTAGGCCCGTCATTCTGAGCCGCAGGCGAAGAATCCCCGCATTTTTTTCGGACCCGCAGCCATTTCAGATATGCGGTCGCACTCCATTGCGCCGGGAAATTGCCAACCCTAAGCGCCCCCGTATTAGCAGCTTGAGATTTATTTCTCAATTTCCGGGCCAAAAACTCTTGTCAAGCCTCGAAACTGCTTATCTAACTCATAAATAAACAGATAGCCTTGTCCAAACCTACGGTGCGAAAGCGTAAAATAGAAGTAGAGGGAAATCAGCAAAGAACTACACTCGACAACTAAGATGGATAACCTAAATGGAATGAGTATTTTGCCCATAAGTCTTTTCGATACAATGTTTTGCGGACAAACAATTAGCTAACTGTCCTTTTTTGTGTATTTTAGGAATTTTTAGGGGGGGAGGGGTTATGCGTCAGTCAGCACCGCAGTACGCCGCCGCCCTCGCCATCGTTCGAACCTTGCGCAATGCCGGTCATCAAGCCTACTTCGCCGGAGGCTGCGTCCGTGACCTGCTGCTCGGCACGACCCCAAAGGATTACGACGTCGCCACCTCCGCCATCCCCGACCAGATCGTCAACCTTTTCCTTAAGACTCATACCGTCGGCGCCCACTTCGGCGTAGTCCTGGTCTGCACGCCCCAGCCCGGCGAGCCTGACATCGCCACCGAAGTCGCCACCTTCCGCTCCGACGGAGCCTATTCCGACGGCCGACGGCCCGATGCAGTCCGTTACACCTCCGACCCGCGCGAAGATGTCCTCCGCCGCGACTTCACCATCAACGGCATGCTGCTCGACCCGCTCGCCTACGAAGCCACGGGCGATCTCCACTCTGCCGTACTGGACTACGTCGGCGGACGCCACGACCTCTCCCGCGGGGTGGTTCGGGCGATCGGCGACCCCAACCTTCGCTACGCCGAGGACAAGCTTCGCCTGCTGCGCGCCGTCCGTTTCGCAGCCCGCCTCAACTTCCATCTGGAAGTCGAAGGCATCCGCTGCAAATCGGCCGATATTACCCAGGTCTCCGCCGAGCGCATTCGCGAAGAACTCACTCGCATCCTCACCGAAGGCGGTGCCGCCCGAGGATTTGACCTGCTCTACCAGCTTGGCCTGCTAGCGCGCATCCTGCCCGAGGTGGTCCGCCTCCGCGGTGTCGCGCAGCCGCCCGAGTTCCACCCCGAAGGCGATGTTTGGGTGCACACGATGCTGCTGCTGGAAAAGCTCCAACCAGCCGCAGAGGATCGGGTGCCCCATCCTTTCGCAGATTCATCGCGAAAGGGTGGGACACAAACTCTCGACCAGCCGAGCGCGAACCAACCCGTGTCCTCAACCCTCGCCTGGGGGGCACTGCTGCACGACATCGGCAAGCCGGCCACCTACCAGCCGCCGAATCCAAAGATCGCAGGCGACCGAATCCGCTTCAATGGTCACGTCGAAGTCGGAGTCCGCATCGCCGAAGATATCCTCGCGCGATTGCGCTTCTCCAACGACGACTCGGCCCAGATTCTCGCGCTTATCAAGAACCACATGCGGTTCGGCGACATCCTGCAAATGAAGCAGTCCACGCTGAAACGCTTCCTCCGCCTACCCCGCTTCGAAGAACATCTCGAACTGCACCGTCTCGACGCCAGCTCCGCCCATGGCGACCTTCGGCTCTATGACTTCGCCCGCGCCCAATTTGAAGCCGAGCCCGAACCCGATCTGCGCCCCGCGCCTCTGCTCACCGGCGACGACTTGATTGCTGCCGGATACAGCCCTTCGCCGCAGTTCAAGCCCATGCTAGCCCTTGCCGAAGACGCTCAGCTCGAAGGCGCAGTCACCACCCGGGACCAGGCCCTCACCCTGGTCGAGTCCGCCTACCCACTCGCCGTTCGCGGAGAGCGTGCATGAGCAGCGTCCTGGGCAAGTTGCGCTGGTCTCTCCACCATCGCGGCTTCTCCGGCACCCTCAATGCCGCAGTAAAAAGCCTCTGTCGCAAAATTCAGCCCGCCGCCGCGCCCCAAACCCACCCATTCGATCTGGAAAACGGAACCGACACCGGAGGCCTCATCGCCGGTGCCGACCTCGCCTCCGGCCACGCCAGCGACCTCCACATCGCAGGCTACGCAGCAGTCCCGCCGTCGCGCTTCCGCAATATCGTCGGCCGCTGGCAGGTGAGCAATCCGCCGCATCCGCTCGCCGATTACACCTTCGTCGACATCGGCTGCGGCAAAGGCCGCGCTCTTCTGCTCTCCGCCGAATATGGCTTCCGCGAAGTCGTCGGCGTCGAACTTAACCCGTCACTCGCCGCCATCGCACGCTCCAACGCCGACCTCTGGTCGACAGCCGGCAAAGCTCGCTCGCCAATCCGTGTCGAGCAAGCCGACGCTGCGGAGCTATCCTTTCCGCCCAGCCCCTGTGTAGTCTTCCTCTTCAATCCCTTCGGCCTCGAGCTGATGCGACACCTCGCCAGCCGCATGGCAGCGGACTTCCACAACCGTGAGGACGATCTTGAAGTTCTCTATTACAAGCCTGAACAAGCTGCTGCTTTCGCCGATTCATTCCACATGATATGGTGCGAGGCGACCGCGATCAGCCGGGAAGACCTCGCCGCAGACCCCGCCGCGGATCCGCGCGACGAGACCCGGGCCTACCGCCTGCGCAGGAGATCCACATCATGACCACCTTTCGTTCGCACGTACAACGCTACCTGGATCCGATTGCCACATGCGCCCTGTTGCTCACGGCAATTGCGACTCCGCCGCAGCTTTCTGCAAGCGTCATCGGAACCAACGTCGTTGCGCAATCGCTCACTGCCGAGCGAATTCAGAAGGAAGTGCCGGCAAAGGACCGCGCAGCCTGGATGGCTTACCTGAAACGATCCGAAGAGCAGAGGAAGATGGACCGCGCCACTCTCGCCGCCGAGTTGAAGCCCGGCGAAGTCGCCCCACTGCAGCCCGAAGAAGGGCGCGGCGCGTTCGGAACCGGAATGTCCCTGAACCACGACGCTGCTTACTTTGGGACGCCTGCCGCGAAACATATCGCCGACGTCATCGTCAGCTTTCAGACTCCGGCGGGAGGATGGAGCAAGAACATGAACTTCTCCGGATCCCCGCGGTTGCCGGGACAGCCGTATGCAGCCAATAATCTGAATGCCTTTTCCGACCCCGACGATTTCGACAAGCCAAAAGATCCGAAGTGGAACTATGTGGGTACGCTGGATAACAACTCGACCAACACCCAGCTGCACTTCCTTGCGAAGGTCCAGGCACTGACGCCGGGCAAGGATGGCGACGCCTACCGCGCGTGCTTCATCAAAGGCATCCGGTATCTGCTGTCGGCGCAGTATCCAAATGGAGGATTTCCGCAGGTCTATCCGCTGGAGGGCGGATACCACGACGCCATCACATTCAACGACAACGCCGTCTCTGAGTCGGCCGAGACACTGAGCGATGTCGCCGAGTCCAAACCCGGCTACGACTTCGCTCCCGCTGACCTGCGCAGGCAAGCCGACGATGCGGTTGGAAAGGCACTCAAGTGCATCCTGGCCTCGCAGATCGTCATCGATGGGAAGAAAACCATTTGGGCGCAGCAGGAGGACGCGCTTACTCTGGCGCCTGTCTCCGCGAGGAATTACGAGCCGGGTGCGCTGGCGGCGTCGGAGAGCGCTGACCTGCTCGAGTACATGATGTCCGTGCCGCATCCTTCGAAGGACCTGGTCGCTTCGATTCAGGCGGGAGTAGCGTGGCTCAAGGGCGCGGCGATCTACGGATTCGAATACGCCGGCGGCCGCGGCGTGTCGGGCGGACGCACGCTGAAACCGAAAGAGAACGCCGGCCCGCTGTGGGCGCGCTACTACAGCATCCCCGCGCAGAAGCCGATCTTTGGCGACCGCGACAAGACCCTTCACGACAACGTGAACGAACTCTCGCTGGAGCGCCGTAACGGCTATGCGTGGTACAGCGCAGGCGAGCAGAAGACCATCGACGACTACGCCAACTGGGCCAAAGCGAACGCAAAATGACCGGACTCTCTTCCCATTTCGCTCGTAAACAGGATCGCAGCCAGACTCCGCTTCGATCGCATTCCAGTTCTGCCGGCGCAGGTTCACGACAAGATAGGATTGGGTGCATAGAATAGCTCTGGTGACGAATCCAGCACACTCCTTCGATGTCGGCCCTGTACCGGTAGGCCGCGGCCAACTCTTCCTGATCGCCGGGCCCTGTGTGATCGAGTCCGAGACCCACGCGCGCACCATGGTCGATGCGATCCAGCGCATCACGTCGGACCTGGGCATTCCATACATTTTCAAGGCCAGCTATGACAAGGCGAATCGCACCAGCATTCGCAGCTTCCGCGGTCCCGGGCTGGTGGAAGGCGCGCGCATCCTGCGAACGATCGCGCAGGAAACCCATCTGCCGGTGCTGACGGACGTGCACACGCCCGAAGATTGCCTGCGGCTTTCCAAAGCTCTGGGGGACGTGGAAGCGGTGCTGCAGATTCCAGCATTCCTGTGCCGCCAGACTGACTTGCTGATCGCCGCAGCGCACACTGGACGCGCGATCAACATCAAGAAGGGACAATTTGTTGCGCCGCTGGACATGCAGCACGCGGTTCTAAAAGTACGTGACTCAGTTGCGGCGATGACGAGTCCCAAGCCGGCGCGCGTCTTTCTCACCGAGCGCGGCGCCAGTTTCGGCTACAACAACCTCGTCGTCGACATGCGCGCGCTACCCATGATGCGTCGCTTCGCTCCGGTTGTGTTCGACGGAACTCACTCGGTGCAGACCCCTTCGGCCTCAAACGGCGTGAGCGGCGGCCAGCCCGAATTCATTCCAGTTCTGGCCCGGGCTGCCGTGGCTGCGGGAGTCGATGGCGTGTTCCTCGAAGTCCACGACGATCCATCGCAGGCAAAGTCCGACGGCGCGAATGCGCTTCGACTGGATAAGCTGAAGGGCGTTCTCGAACAACTGCTGGCGGTGCATGCAGCCGTGTCCGCAAAATGAAAAGCGGCCTGCTTGGAGGCAGGCCGCCGTTACAACTCCAATGTGCGGAGATTACTGGTTGAAGTTATCTTCCTCTTCCTGCACTATGCCGTAGCGGCGCAGCAGGTTGGGTAGATTCTGCGAGAACGCTGCACGCGGCATCACCGTATCGCATCCCGCCTCGACTGCCTTGGCTTTCAGATCGCCCTGCAGGTGCGAGAGGAATCCAATAATCGATGTGCTCTTCTTCAGCTTTGATTTCAACTTAGGGATCAGCGTCAAGGGCTTCGCATTTGCATTGTTGAGGTCGAATACGATCAGCCCCGGCCGATCCTCTGCCTCGCCGCCAGTCAGTTCTGCGATTGCTTCCTTCTCGTTCTTGATGAAGGCTACTTTGACGCCGAGTTTGCGAGCCGTCTCGGTGATCTTCGCATTGAAGAAGAGGTCCTCGATGAAGAAAAATATCTTCGTCGGCGCGTCGTCAGGGATGGGAATTGTGCGGCCCAACGAGTAGTCGATCGGCTGCGAGTCGCTCACATAAGCGCGCCCGCCACCGCCGCCTCTGCCCTGGTAGTTGCCTTGCGACTCAATGGTTGATGGCGGACCATCCGCGAAGTTGCCGTTCGCCACACGATAGCTATGATCCATGGGACCGACAAAGCTGCGTGGGCCGCGCTCGCGCTGCTTGCCCTTGCGCTTGAAACCACCGACGCTGTTGCCAGGCTGGTGAGAATCTTTGTCGCGATAGCCCGAGCCATTGCCGTTGGACAGTCCGGCTGCGCCAGCCTGGTTTCCCGGAT
This sequence comes from Acidobacteriota bacterium, assembly GCA_030775885.1. Taxonomy (GTDB): domain Bacteria; phylum Acidobacteriota; class Terriglobia; order Terriglobales; family Acidobacteriaceae; genus Edaphobacter. Next base: position 10,763 of record JALYIG010000131.1, read on the forward strand.
TCTCTGGTCCACGCGGTTGGCGATCGCGATCGCGAAACTTCTTCTTCCAGCGCTTGGTCGAGGGACCAGCCTGCTGCTGGGATCCGCCGGCTTGCTGTCCCTGGGGTTGAGCTGCCTGTGCGGGGGGAGCCTGGCCGTTGCCCTGGATATCGGCGACAAACTGGCCGCCGCCACTTTGCGCGGCCTGGGTGCCGTCTCCGGACTTGCCCTTCCGTTTGCGGCGACGCCGGCGACTGCTTTTTGACTGCCCCATGCCGTGCGGGATGTTCTGCCCGGCGTCCTGCGCCGAACTCATATCACCGTCTTGGCCAACCATTTGTGCGGGCGGAGCCAGCGGACCCTGGTGCCCCTGCACTTCGGAAAATTCCTGCTCTGAACTCATGTTTCCACTTCCTATTGCTGGTTAATGATTTCCGGTTCTTTCCCACGCTCGCAAGTATCTTCGGTCCCCGCACTGTTTGCGGAGATAGAACCAACCCGGTTTTTTAGCGTCGGTGGAAACGGTCTCAAGTTGTACTCAACCTGCGTGCTACTGCATCGTTTCGATGCGACCAGACAGCATATTGCTTCTGCGCCACCTGGATTGCCACAGCAACCCGGACCTGCCGAAAGCTGCCTGGATATCGCCCAAGTGTAAATCGCCGGTTACGGCAACTCATTCACCCTTTTACCGCTGTTTGCAACGCTTCTGTGGGCTATTGCGGGATTCAGGCACCCGGTCCAGCCTGACCCCAGTGCATCGAATCCGATGCTTGCCCTGTCGAAATCTAAGATAAACCGTGCATTTTGCCGCCAGCGGGAAAGCAAGCTATCACGCGGTGGTCGGCACCCACAGCCGGTTCGCAAAGCAAGATTGATGATACGCCGAATGCCAGGGCATAGCAAGAGAAAGCTCTAGCCCCCTTCTAGGCGAGGCTCCTACTGCAAGTCCCCATACGAGCGCAACCCAATGTCCCTGACCCGCCGCGGTTGCTGACAAACGACAAGGGCCGCTTCGTAGTGAAGCGGCCCTGTGCACAATGGCCTGTCACAGGCCTCCTGAAAACTCCCATGAGGGGAGAGAAACCGAAATCCGGTGGCACTTGGGTCCATGCCTTTATTTTTTAGCTTCTTGTTCCGGCTTCGTTCGAACTGCACTTCACACAAGAGCAATTGGAGGGCCAATAGGTCCACGCATAAACTCCGCCAAATCCGCGATCCTTGCTGGCAATCGGTGAAGTAACTCACAAAAAACAGGAGAGTTTGCTGTTTGCTCTCCACATTTCAGGAGATCCGGTTGACCCCTCTGCCAACAGGACAATATAATGAACCCGATGTAGCAGCCCTCCAGCTGCTGTGGGTTTCGTTGGAAATATGGCGAAGCGATCGGGTAGAGTGCGCAGCATGCGTGGCTCGGATGGAGCGGATGCAAGACATGAGAACGGCCACACGCCGGCTCAATACAGATATGATCCTGAAGGATCCTGAAGGAGCACCAAACACCACATGAACTCCAAGTTTGTATTCGCTGCCGCCCTTGTCGCGGGTGTTTTCACCTCCGCATGCGTGGCGCAGACCAGCCCTCAGGCTCCAGCAGCACCGGCCACCACCACCCCGCAAGCACCGCCGCCGCCGCAGGCTATCCCTGCAAAGATCGCGTTGATTGAGTTGACGGAAGTTGCGATGGCGACCAACGAGGGCCAAAAGGCGGTCGCCGACGTGCAGAAGAAGTACGAGCCGACGAAGGCCAATCTGGACACCCTCAACACTGAGATCGACGGCCTGACCAAGCAGCTTCAGAGCGCTCCCGCGACCATGAGTGACGAGGAGAAGGCTTCGCGCGCCCGCACCATTGATATCAAAAAGAAGCAACTTCAGCGCGATGCCGACGATGCCCAGACGGGCTACAGCGGCGAGGTTCAGGAGGCGATCAACAAGATCGAGGGCAAACTGGCGCCCGTGATCGTCAAATATGTCCAGCAGAACGGGTATACCATGCTGCTGGATAATACTGGTCAAGCGCAGCAAGGCGGCCTGAACCTTCTATGGGGCGGCACTGACGTCTCACAGGCGGTGGTTGACGCGTATAACGCGACGACCCCTGGAATTTCCGCTCCGTCGCCATCGGCACCTTCGGCTGCGCGGACTCGTCCGTCAGCACCCAAGCCAGCGGCGCCCAAGCCAGCAGCCCCGAAGCCCTAGATTAGATTTCTTTGAGCCCCGGATCGATGGTCAGGTCTGCTGCGGTCACAACATGTTTCCTTTAAGGAGTTTGAACCGATGAAATCCAAGTTTGCCCTTCAAGTGGCGTTCGCCGCGGGTCTTCTGCCTGTCACGGCGATGGCGCAGGCCACGCCTGCACCGCCTCCGGCCAACGCCCCTGCCGTGCCTGCTGCGGGAGCTGCCCCAACAGCGCCAGTCCTGCCCCAGGCCTATCCGGCCAAGATCGCGCTCGTCGCTTTCCAGCAGGCGGTGATTGCGACCAACGAAGGACAGCGGGCACTCGCGGATATTCGCAAGAAGTATGAGCCGAAACAGGCGCAGCTTGAGGCTCATAATACCGAGATCGACGCCCTGAAGAAGCAGCTTCAAGCCGCCCCGGCCACCCTTACTGACGCTGAGCGTTCGAGCCGAATGAAGACTCTGGATACCAAGCAGAAGCAGCTGGACCGCGATACAGAAGACGCCCGGACTGCGTACCAAACCGACCTCCAGGAGGCCTATGGAAAGGTCGCCCAGAAGGTAAATTCCGTCCTGCTGAACTATGTCCAGACCAATGGGTACACCCTTCTGCTGGATGTCAGCAGTGAGCAGAGTGCCGTAATGTGGGCCGCGAAGGATCCGTCCGCCGACATCACCGAGGCTGTGGTCACGGCCTATAACGCCTCTACACCTGCTATTTCGGCGCCTGCCCCGGACGCGCCGGGAGTCGCTCCGTCCGCCCCGAAGTCCAGACCGTCGTCGGCTGCGCCTCATAGCTCAACGACGCCAAAGCCGCCGACAAAATAGATTCGTACTGAGCCCACAGTCGTGATACGAAAAGAAGGCCTTCGGGCCTTCTTTTTCATGCCTGAGCGAAACCGCTCACTACTCCAGTTTATTGTGGAAAACTTTGTGGATTCCGATGCGCAGGAAATTTACAAACGGCAAATTCGCGCAACTCGAATGCCGCAGTTGCCGCGCAACGGCATTCCAAGCCCCATCTTTTGAATGGTTTGCAGGAGCTGTTGAGCAATTCGGCACTCTTACTGGAATCCTGCCGCAAGTTTCGCAAATAAAAGGCTTTCCACAGATCACGAACAGGCCACGTCACAACTCTGATTCAAATCAGGTAATTCTGGACCCTCAATTTTCCCGATTGAAATTAGGAAATGAATCAAAAATAGCAGGTAGAAATCCGCGCTGTCGGGAACGAGTCGCCTACTCTTCCCCTACCTTGAGTACCGCCAGGAAAGCCTCCTGGGGAATGTCGACTTTGCCAATGCGCTTCATCCGCTTCTTGCCTTCTTTCTGCTTCTCCAGCAATTTGCGCTTGCGGCTAATGTCTCCGCCGTAGCACTTGGCGATTACGTTCTTGCGGATCGCCGTCACGGTTTCGCGCGAGATGATCTTCGAGCCGATGGCTGCCTGGATAGCGACTTCGAACATTTGCCGCGGAATCAGCTGGCGCATCTTGGAGACCAGCGCCTTGCCACGGTCGTATGCCGCATCGCGATGCACGATGATCGAAAGCGCGTCCACCGGGTCGCCGCCGATCAGGATGTCCATCTTCACCATGGGCGAAATCCAGTGGCCCTGCATGTGGTAGTCGAGCGAGGCATATCCGCGGGAGACCGTCTTCAGGCGATCGTAGAAGTCGAGCACAATCTCGTTCAACGGAAGTTCGTAGGTAAGCATCACCCGCGTCTCGGAGACATACTCAAAATTGATCTGCCGGCCACGCTTGTCTTCCACCAGCTTCAGAATTCCGCCGACGTATTCTTCATTGGTGAGAATCTTGGCGAGGATGACCGGCTCTTCAATCGACTCGATGTTGGAGGGGTCCGGCCAGCGCGACGGATTATCGACTTCAATGGCTTTGCCGTCCGTGAGCGTTATTTTGTAGCGCACGCCGGGAGCAGTGATGATGAGATCGAGGTTGTACTCGCGCTCTAACCGCTCCTGAATGATCTCGAGATGTAGCAGGCCGAGAAATCCGCAGCGGAAGCCGAATCCGAGCGCGACCGAAGATTCGGGCTCGAAGGAGAAGCTCGCATCGTTGAGCCGCAACTTCTCGAGTGCGTCGCGCAACATCGCGTGCTCGTGCGAGTCCACTGTGTAGAGGCCAGCGAAGACCATGCTCTTGATGTCTTCGAATCCGGGCAGCGCTTCTGCACACGGCCGTGCGACTTCCGTAATTGTGTCGCCAACCTTGGTGTCGGCTACGTTCTTGATGGTGGCAACGAAGAAACCAACTTCGCCGGCAGAGAGTTCCAGAAGCGGCACGGGTTTCGGCGTCATCACGCCCATGCTCTCCACATCGAACTGCTTGCCGTTCGACATGATCTTGATCTTCATGCCTTGTTTCAGCCGTCCGTTGATGATGCGTGCGAGCACGATGACACCGCGGTAAGCATCGAACCACGAGTCGAAGATGAGCGCCTGCAGCGGTGCCTCCGCATCTCCGCGCGGCGGTGGAAGAAGATGGACCACCGCTTCCAGAATGTCGGGCACGCCCAGGCCTGTCTTCGCTGAGACGGCAAGCGCATCGCTGGCCGGCAGTCCAACCGCCTTCTCGATCATCTCCCGCGTTCGCTCAATATCGGCCGAAGGCAGGTCAATCTTATTAATGATCGGAATCACTTCGAGCCCGTGATTGATCGCAAGG
>JALYIG010000132.1 GCA_030775885.1 Acidobacteriota bacterium
GCTCAACACCATGCTCGGCGGCGGTATGAGCTCCCGCCTCTTCCAGACCATTCGCGAAGACCGAGGCCTCGCCTACTCCATCTACTCCGAGACCAACCCCTTCCGCGATACCGGGTGCCTCGCCATCTACGCTGGCACTTCCCTCGAAAAAACTCCGGAAGTCCTCCGCCTTACCCTTGAAGAACTGAGCCGCCTCAAAGCCGACCCGGTCCCCGACGCCGAACTCAAGCGCGCCAAGGATCAGCTCAAATCCAACATCGTCCTCGGCCTTGAATCTTCCGCCAGCCGCATGTCCAACCTCGCCCGCCAGGAGATGTACTTCGGCCGCTTCTTCTCCGTCGACGAGATCATCGCCGAAGTCGAAGCCATCGGCCCACTCGAGGTTCAGGCCCTGGCACAGCAACTCTTCCGCCCCCAAGCGATCGCCCTCACCATCCTCGGCAACCTCGGCAACCTGGCCATCGACCGCGCCGCCCTCACCTGCTGACGAGGGCTGAACAGGACGCTCGAAGATTCCGCCTACTTCAGCCACGACTCACGAACAACGGGGCCGGCAGGGGGCGGATCGGAAGAAAGGCTGGGCGTCGCCCCACCATTCCCATACCAGTCGACGTTCCGAGTGATGTACATCGACGCAGCGATGGCCACAAAGCTGGTAACAGCCCCAACCAGAAGTGCATACGCCTCGACGCGCAGCAGCACATAAATGAAAGCGTAGAGCAGCGTAAATATCGCCAGAGCCCTTAGCGCAAGCGTGCGGCTGCGGAAGACCCACTCCGTGTTGATGGAAAACAGCGCGACGGTGGCTGCGCCGGCAATCAGGAAGCTGAGGTCGAAGCCAAGGTGCTCGGCCAGCGATAGCAGCAGCAGGTAAAAGATAGTCTGCGCAATCCCGACCATGGCGTATTGCGCGGGATGAACGCTCCTTCCCGTCATCACTTCGAACAGAAAGTAAGTCAGGAAAACGAGGCCAAGAAATAGCGTGATGTAATGCAACGAGCGATGGATCGAGCGGTACGAGTCGGCCAGGCGAACGCCCAGAATGGTCTGCGGCTGCACGGTAGCATTCTCCGAGGAGGCAGCAGCGACGCCATGGGTGTCGGCTCGCTCACTAGTGAGGCCTTCAACGAAAAAGCCCGAAATGCTCATCACGAAGGCAAGCAAAAGCACGATAAAAAATTTTGCGCCCAAAGAGCGCGAACGAAAATTGGCGAAGGAAGGCTGAGACGTTGCGAAGCTGCTCATAAGTTGGATCTCCTCTTGGTTTTACTTTGCAATACAAAGTTAAAAGACGTAGAACGGCAGTAGGACTGTGTAAGACGTCTATGTTTTCAGCGGCGAAAGGCTACGAAGCAGTTGGTCCGTGCCAACCTTGTGAACTGCGGAAGCGGCATCGCGAATGACCTGCTCCAGGATGCCGAGGTATTCGAGGTAACGCTTACGGCCCGAAGCGGTGATACGAGCTGTCGTCTGCGCGCGAGCACCATCCTCTTTCTTCGTAATGCGGACGATCTCTTCCTGTTCAAGCACCTGAAGGTGCCGAGCAAGATTTCCATCCGTCAACGCGCAAAGTCGCTTTAACTCGACGAAGCTCAGACCCTCGGGTCGGGTGATCAGCGACGTGAGGATGCTCAGGCGAGCTCGTTCGTGGATGACGCGATCCAGACCTTCATAGGCGAACCATGCCGCAGGCTCAGAGTCCTTTGTCTTCATCGATCGACGCCTCCTTGGCCGAGAGGGAGTGGATTGTGGCGACCAGTGCCATGCCGACTGCATACGAACCAGCCATCGTGCCAGGAGCGAGAGCGCGGGCATCGCCGAGCGCGAGGCATCCAAGCCCGGTGAGAAGAAACCATCCGCCCGCCAGCATCATCGGCCCCGGCAAGCATCGCCGCGAGGCGAAGACACCCAGGCTGAAGACGATTTGCCATAGCCCGGGAAGCATCCAGAAAACGCTGTGTGTGACATGCAATAGGACGAAGGGCAGAACGGCACCTGCAATGGCCGCAGGAAGAAATTGCGCAACGGCCATGCGCACCATTTCGTCCGCCATGCCGGAGTGAAGGCGGGTGGCGCGCGTAACCATCTGGATCCCGATCAGCGCGGCAGAAAAAACGCCGGTAGTAAACCACAGGGCTACGTACTTGCCTGGGTGAGCGGCAGGCTCTGGAAGGAAATAAGGTTGCGCCGCCCCAGCGAGCAGTGCGAGGACGGTCGTCATAGAGAGCGTGAATGGGCCGTAGCCGCGGAATTCCGTGGTCTCCGCCACTTGGCGCCGTATGCTCCGGATATCACTGAGTGCTCGATTGAGGTCTGTCATAAAAGCTCCGATAGCTTTGTAATGCAAAGCCTAACCCTTTGCATTACAAAGTGTCAAGAAGTTTTTAACACTTTGCCCCATGCAGGCACAAGGCGACCGGTTTCAATACTTCATTTTCCGTAGTCTGTACCTAGGCATTTTATGCGGGACATTTTCGGACTAAGAGTGCCGGAGGTCGGGGTACCGCCGGAATACTACCTGCGCCGCTGACTCGGCCATGAGCTAAACTCCCACTGTGTTGTTTTACACGCAATCGCAATTTTTATTTGCGATCCGCACTGGTAGATTTCCACAGAGGAGAAACATGCCCGCCGATTCGAACCAGGTCATTGCCAACCTCCGCGAACTCGCCACACTTACCTCGGACGACAATGGAGCGCAACGTCTTGCCTTCACGCCAACCTGGCAGAAAGCCCGCGCCTGGTTCACCTCCAAACTCAACGCCCTCCCCGCCGAGTGGAAGATCGAGCACCACCTCGACGCCGCCGGAAACAACTGGGTCACAGTTCCCGGAGCATCCCCCAAAACCCTTGTCCTCGGCAGCCATCTCGACTCCGTACCAAACGGCGGATGGCTCGACGGCTGCCTCGGGGTCGTCACGGCACTCGAAGTCCTCACCTCCATCGCGCGCGATCACAACGGCCGCCCGCCGCTCACGGTCCGCGTCGTCGACTGGGCCGATGAGGAAGGCGCGCGCTTCGGCCGCTCGCTCTTTGGCTCCTCGGCCTTCGCCGGAACCCACTCCATCGCTGCCGATCGCGACCGCACCGACCGCCAAGGCATCACCCTGAAAGCCGCTCTAGCCGCCTGCAACATCAATATCGACAATATCGGCGAGGCCGCAGCCGAGCGCGACAACATCGCAGCCTACCTCGAACTCCATATCGAGCAGGGTCCCGTCCTCGAACGCCTCGACCTTCCGCTCGCCGCCGTATTGGGCACCAAGGGTGTAGAACGCCACGCCATCACCTTCCACGGCCAGGAAGCCCATTCCGGATCTACCCCGATGGCAGACCGCCGCGACGCGCTCGCTGCCGCCGCCCGCCTCGCCCTCAAGATTCGCGAAATTGCAATCAAACACACCGACGCCGTTTGCACCATGGGCTCCCTCAAAACCTTTCCTGGAATCGTCACCGCAGTCGTCGGCCGCTGCGAGTGCACTCTCGATCAACGCGACCTCTCGCCCGAAATCCTCGCAACTATGTACCGCGAAGCATACGAGGCGAGCCTCCGCTTCGCCTCCGAAGAGCGCTGCACCGTCGAGTGGTCTCGCATCTGGTCGATTGAGCCCATCCCCTTTCACCCCGACCTGATCCGTCTCTGCCAGGAGTCGGTCGAAGAGATCGCCGGTACCCTGGTCAGTCTTCCCTCCGGCCCGCTCCACGACGCCGCCGAAGTCGCCCGCCTCGGTATTCCCACCGTGATGATGTTCGTTCAGTCCCTCCGCGGCATCTCCCACAACAAGATCGAGGACACCGCCGAAGGCCATCTCCGCCTCGCCGTCACCGCCTTCGACCGTCTCGCAGCAAAAACTCTCCACTGGATCGAAGCCCAATGAAAACGCCATCAATCCCGCCCCCTCGCGAGATCGCTCCGCACGAAGGTCTCGACACCGTGATCAGCAACTACTCTGTCGACGAGACGGTCGCACGCTTGCTCACCCTGATTGACGAGAAAGGCATCAAGCTGTTCTGCCTCATCAATCACTCCAGCGAAGCTGCTGCGGCAGGCCTCACCATGCGCCCCACCCGGCTGCTCATCTTGGGCAATCCGGCAGCCGGCACTCCCGTGATGGTCGACGCGCCCAGCGCTGCCATCGACCTGCCACTCAAACTGCTCGTCACCGAAACCGAGGAAGGCAAGACCCTCATCTTCTGGAACGATCCTGAATGGCTCGCCAAGCGCCACGCCTTCTCCGAACGTCTCGCGGGCAACCTCGCAGCCGCCGCCTTGCTCGCCCAGGCTGCCGCAACGTGAAATTCACCGGCCGCGTACCCGCTCCAGCAGCGCGCCCCAGTACACATCGGTCGGCCGCAGATACGGATCAACGTGGCGCAATCCATGCACAATCACCAGATCGCCTCCGCAAGCGCTGGCGATCTTGCGCGCCATCTCCACCGGTAGCATCTCGTCCGTATCGCTATGCATCACGCACACCGGCAAGCGCAAAGTCCTCACCGCCTCCACAGTGTCCCAGATGTTCGGAAGCCACTGCGTCAGCCACCCCGGAACCCACATCGCACGCATCGCACCTCTAAACGACGAGAACGCCGCGCACAGGAACAGCCCGTCGGGCGCGGGCACAAGCTTGCCAACGCCGCTCGCCGCAACCCCGCTCCCCATCGAGAAGCCAACCACATACACCCGTGCATCAGATTCCACTCGCCGACGCAGTTCCGCATACGCAGCCACAAAGTCCTCATCGCAGTGCTCTGGGGAGATTCGTCCCTCGCTCTTCCCATATCCCGAATAGTTGCAGATCAGCGAGCTCACCCCGCGTTGCCGCAGATACAGTTGCACCGCGCCCCAATGCTCCACCGTCTCGCCGATCCCGTGGCAGAGCAGAATCGCCGGCGCCCCTTGCGGTCCCGCAACCCACACCGCGGCCAACCTTCGCCCGCCGCTCGTGATAAAAAACTCTTCCCGGGACGGGTCCTGCGGGATTCGGTCGACCCTGCCAAATATCCTGTCGCGGGTCATCAGCATATGACTCACCAGCGATATCCCGCCCGTCAGAACCCTGGCACTGAAGCTTGAATTCATCGCGTCGATCGTATCTCCGCCGCGTCGCACAGTTTGTCCGCCCGCTTCTGCCGCGCTTCCGGTGTCTGATAGTAAAACACCGCCATCAGCTCGCCGCGCCGCTGCGCCGGAGTCATCTTCGCCCATCCCGCCTTCGCTCTGGGCCGCTCCCGAAACGCCGCAGCAAGCACCGGCGGCAACTCGCGCTCGCCCTCCATCGTCGCAAGCAGCCGCTCCGCCATCTGCTCCGCCCGCCGCATGCGAGCCTCGTCGCTTTTCACGTCCATAACCCACTTGCCGATCTCGCGACGCATGTATTCGGTCAGTCCGTCGTACCACTCGCGCAGACCCGGCTCCTCGTCTAGTAGAGCCGCAAGGTCATCCGGCAACTCCGCAGGCCGCTCCTCGAGGTCCGGAGTGATCGCGAACTCCACCATCGCTCCCACGCCTGCGCCCGCCACACGCTGCATCTTTTTGTTGACCAGCACAAACTGGCCCTTGCGCCGCACGCCCGCAAACAGCGACGTGCGAAAAACCTCGCCGCCTACCTCCACCGTCACCCTCTGCCGCACCATCTGAGTCCACACCTTCGCGGCATCGAACGGCAGCCAAGCCACCACCCAACCCAGGCCATCGCCCAGCGGTTCCAGCACCGCCCGAAAACGCTTCACCTTCGCTGCCACACAAACCTCCAAACGCCTCTATCGTAACCGGGCATCGTGGGAGACGCTAAACTTATCTGCATCGTCACGTGTCCCAATCCGCTTATCTTCCTGTCAGCCGGCGAAGCTTCCGGCGACCATTACGGCGCAGCCATCATCGCCGAACTCCGTCGCCGCATCCCAGCAGCCAGCTTCACCGGCCTCGGCGGCACTGCCATGGAATCCGCCGGCCAGCAGCGCATCGTCCGCGCCGAAGACGTAGCCCACATGGGTCTAACGGAAGTCCTGCGCCACGCACTCTACATCCACTCGCAGTACCGCGCGCTCGTCCGCGCAATTAAGCGCTCGCCTCCCGCACTCGCCATCTTGATCGACTTCCCCGACGTCAACTTTCGTCTCGCCGCCCACTGCAAGCGCCTCGGCGTGCCCGTCCTCTGGTTCGTCAGCCCGCAGCTCTGGGCATGGAAACGCCGCCGCCTGCGCTGGGTCCAGAAGCGCGTCGATCGCATGCTCGTCATTTTCCCCTTCGAAGCCCCCTTCTACCGCAACCGCAGCGTCAACGCCGAGTTCGTCGGCCACCCGCTTGCCACCGAGCCACTGCCCACCATCTCCCGCGAAGCATACGCGGAGGGAGCGGGGTCGTTGCATCAGGAACAGTGGAATTTTGCTGTCGGCGTCAAGCAATCAATGCCTCTACCGGACTGGGCATTCGACAAGGGTACGTTGGGCATCCGCTACCCGCTCGATTCCGCGAAAGAATGGATCGCGCTTCTTCCCGGAAGCCGGGAGAGCGAGATCTTCGCCAATCTCCCTTGCATGGTTGAAGCGGCAATGCTGCTGGGAGACATGTACGAATACATCATTCCGGTAGCCCCGACGGTTAGCGTGGATACTTTGACCGCAATGCAGGAAATCACCGGAGACAGACTTATTGGCCCTAATCCGCCCCGCATAACCTTCGTCCGAGACGCCCGCGCCGCCCTCCACCACGCTCGCGCCGCCATCGTCGCCAGCGGCACGGCCACGGTCCAGGCCCTCACCATCGGCAATCCGTTCGTCGTCGTCTACCGCGTCTCCTCCCTCACTTACAAAATCCTCAAGCGCCTGATCCGCTACCCCGCCGAGATCCCCGCCCAGCCTGACGCCGACGGCAACCTGCCCATCGCGATGCCCAACCTCATCGCCGGTCGCCGCATCGTCCCCGAACTCATCAACGCCCGCTTCACCGCCGCAAACCTCGCCGCAGCCCTCCGCCCTTTACTCGACGACACCCCCGCCCGTGCCCAGATGATCGCCGACCTAGCCGAAACTCGCGCTAAACTCCTTCCGACCCCGGGCCTTGACCCCATCCACAAAGTCTGCGACGCCGCCGAAGCCCTGCTTCAGTCAGCCGCCGCGCAATAGCCCAAACCCTTCGACGCACGTCTAACCCGTCGGGCCTCAATATGGAAACGGCTGCCCGATTCCTGCGTCCAATCAAAGAGATGGGATCAGAATCATTGCATTACCATGTACATTCAGAGTTTGACCCGCATCTGAGGAACTTAGACAGCATGCTCTCCAGCCTTCAAACCGGACTCCGGACCGGACCCGCCAGCAGGATCGCCGTCCGCCTCGCCATCGCTCTCGTGACCGTCTGCGCTTGCGCGACCTCAGCGTTCGCCGCCCCCGTACGTCCGCAACTCAACATTACCGGCTACGTGATCACTGCGGACCTTACCCCGGAGAGCAACCACCTCACCGCGACCGCCGACGTCACCTTCATCGCGCTCGAGGACCTCACCGCTCCCGTCTTCGAACTCAACAACGGCCTCAACATCACTAAGCTGACCGACAGCAAAGGCTCGACCCTCAACTCCGAGCGACTGACCACCAACTCCACCGTCCACGTCAGCCTCAGCACGCCGCTGGTCAAAGGCTCCACTAACACCTTTCACTTTGAGTACAACGGAACCCTGCTGAACGCCGACACCAGCCCCGTAGAGGGCATCAATCTCGCCGCTGTCGCCGATCCCATCAGCATCCTCCTTTATCCCGGTCGCTGGTTCCCCATGACCGGCCTCTTCACCGACCGTTTCACCGCCCAAATGCACATCCGCGTCCCCGCCGACTACACCGCCGTCGGCAGCGGAACCCCCGCCAAAGCGTCGCTTCCCGGCAATAAGACGGAGTACAGCTTCACCTGGACCAAGCCCGGCTTCCCCGGTACCATCGTCGCCGGTAAATTCCTCCCCGCCGCGACCGCTTCCGGCATGAGCAATATCCACATCTACACCACAGAAAAGCGCAAAGCCGGGGCAGCCGAATTCGCCGCCCTAGCCGGACGCGAATTTGAGTACCTGACCAGCGTCTTCGGTGAACCCGAGTCAGGCCGCATCGATATCGTCGAATTACCGGACGACGCCGTCTCCGCTGCCTGGGCGCCGCAGATGGCCTGCATCGCCGGCAACCGCATCGTCGACCACAACTCGCAACGCCTGCTTGCCAACACGCTGGCGCATCAGTGGTGGGGATCCGAGGTCTCGCCCGCCACTCTCAACGACGCGTGGATCACCAACGGCATGTCGCGCTACGGCGAATTGATGTACCTCGAAGACTCCGCCGGCAAGACCGCCTTCCAGTCGGCCGTCTCGGATGTCTCCGCGGGCGCGCTCGCCTACGACACCGAGCCGCTCACCACTCTCGGACGTCTCGATCCCTTCTCTCCGCAGTTCCAGTCCATGACCCTGGAAAAGGGCGCGATGGTCTTTCACATGCTCCGTTGGGAGATGGGCGACGAGACCTTCCAGAAGTTCCTCCGCGGAATGCTTTCGCAGTATACCGACAAGGGCATGCGCAGCGTCGACGTCCAGACCGTCGCCGAGTCGCAGTCCAAGATAGAACTCACCGCCTTCTTCGCGCAGTGGCTCGACGGCACCGGCGCGCCATCCTTCACCGACAAGTACTCGGTCTACCGCCTCGGCAGCAACAAGGGCTTCCGCACCATGGGAGCCATCAACGAAGACCTCGATCTCTTCCGCATGCCCGTCGAACTGCGCATCGAGACCGACGGCAAAACGGAAGACCGCCGCATCGACGTCTCCGGCACCGACTCGCCCTACACCGTCGAGACCTTCGGACGCCCACGCAAGATTTCCATCGATCCCGAAAACTGGCTGCTCAAAAGCACACCCGACCTCGCCGTCCGCGTTGCTGTTCTGCGTGGCCAGCAACTCGTCGCCCAGGGCGACCTTACAGCCGCGTTGGGCGAATATCAGAAGGCGCTTGATGAGAACAAGAACAGTTCGCTCGCCGCCTACCGCATAGGCGAAGTCTTCTTCATGCAGCGCAACTATCAGTCAGGCGCCAACAGCTTTCGCGACGCCCTCCGCGGTGACGACGATCCGCGCTGGACCGAGGTCTGGAGCCACATCCACCTCGGATACATCTTCGACGTTACCGGACAGCGCGACCGTGCCGTCAACGAGTACCGCCTCGCCGTTCAGACCAACGACAACACGCAAGGCGCCATCAACGAGGCACGCGCCCGTATGCAGACCCCCTACAAACGTCCGGTCGCAGACAACTAGCACCGTCAAGCTCGCCTGACGCATCGAATTCCGGCAGGCCATCCACTTGACCCGACCACTCCCATCGTTTGATGTCTTCAATCTCCGGCGCAGGTCGCTGGCGCGCGGCACCATCCTCGTCCTCCTCAGCTTCGCCGCATCGTTTCCTCTCTCCGGCTTTCCCCAGACGCGAGCCACCCCGCTGCTCATCATCCCCGCCTTCCTCGGCATGGCCGGCACATTGGACACGCTCCGCTGCATGCGTCCCCAGCGCGACTTGTATCACGCCGGCATTATTCTGTGCCTCTTTATGGACATGCTCGCCGTCTGTCTCATCCTCTTCTTTTTGCTGTTTCCGTATGTCATTTAGAATCCTGCCACCGAACCCAGCTCCCCGCAGCCTGCCCCGCGTCTGTTGCGGTATACTCAGCCCCTGTATCCACTCCAAGGAGCCATCTATGTTCAAGGGTTTTCGCGATTTCATCCTCCGCGGCAATGTCGTCGATCTCGCCGTCGCGGTCGTCATCGGCACAGCCTTCGGCGCGGTCGTAACTGCCTTCACCAAGGGCATCATCATGCAATTCGTCGCGGCAATTGTGAAGACTCCCGACTTCGACAAACTCGCCTTCATGCTCAACGGGACGCCCATCAACTACGGCCCATTCCTCACGGCACTGCTCAACTTCCTCATCATCGCCGGGGTCATTTACTTCTTCGTCGTGGTTCCGCTGAACTACCTGATGGCCCGCTCCAAGAAGCCCGAACCCGTAGCGGCACCGACCACCAAGGCATGCCCACAGTGCCTCGGCGACATTCCCGTCGCAGCCACACGCTGCAAATTCTGCACCCAGCCCGTCTCCTGAGAATTCGCCCCGGATTCGCAACAAGCGCACCCAAATCGCTAAACTTGCTTCATGCGTCTTTCTCATGGAAGCCCGGCATTTTGATTCCAACTCGTCCTGTCGCGTCTCTGCTCCCGCTCGCAGCGCTGCTCTTGCTGGCGGGGCAGAGGCTGCGGCCGGAAGCCCAATCGCCTCTATCTAACACGCCTCCCACGCGGTCCGCCACGACACCCGCCACCGCCGCCGCAATCCCAACTCACATCTTCGGCTTTCGCAACTTCGCGCAGCAGGCCAGGTGGGATGCGGACTTCCTCGCTGTCCCCGATCCCAGCCTCGCCCGTCAACATCTCAAGGCGCTCACCGCCGCGCCCCACTGGGCCAGCTCGCCCGAGGACTACGCCACTGCACAGTACGTCGCAGCCCACTTCAAGGCTGCAGGCCTAGAAACCGAAATCGTCCCTTACAGCGTTCTTCTCAACAAGCCGCTGTCCGTCCTGGTTGAGGCATTCGACGCCGCAGGCAACAAAATTCTCTCCGGCCCAAATCGCGAACACGTCGATTCCGGCTCGAACTCCGCCTACAACCCTTCCATCGACCACCTGCAGAACGATCCCCGAGTGCTTCCTGCATACAACGACTGGTCCGCGTCCGGCGACATAACAGCCCCGGTCGTCTACGCCAACTATGGCCGCCTCGCAGACTTCCAACGTCTCGCAGAACTAGGCGTCAGCGTTAGAGGCAAGATCGTGCTGGTTCGTTATGGCGCTGTCTATCGCGGAGTCAAGGCTTACATCGCGCAGCAGCACGGAGCCAAAGGCGTCCTCATCTACTCCGACCCCGCCGATGACGGCGATAAGAGTCTGCCAAAATATCCCGAAGGCCCGCGCCGCCCCGACTCCGCCGTCCAGCGCGGCTCCGTGCAGTTCCTCCCCATCTATCCCGGCGATCCCACCACGCCCGGCGTAGCCTCCGCGCCCGGCCTTCCTGCGTCCATGCGCATCCCGGTGGACAAGCTTCAATACGACCTGCCAAGCATCCTGGTCAGTCCGCTCTCCTCCGCGGACGCCGCGCCCATCCTGCGCGCGCTCGGAGGCCCCGAAGCGCGCCGCGACTGGCAGGGCGGCCTGGACTTTCCCTACAAACTCGGCAGCGGCGCGGTCACCGTCCATATGCGCATCACGCACGACAAACGGCTGCGCACCATCTGGGACGTCATCGGCAAAATCCCCGGTACATCGGATCCGCATCATCTGGTCATCGCCGGCAATCACCGCGACGCCTGGGTCTACGGTGCCACCGATCCCAACAGCGGCACCGCGGCGATGCTGGAAGCCGTACACGGACTGGGCGTCTTGCTGCAGCACGGCTGGCATCCTGCCCGCACCATCCTCATCGGTAGTTGGGATGCAGAAGAAGAAGGCATGATCGGCTCGACCGAATGGGTTGAACAGCACTCCGCTGAATTGGAATATGCCGTTGCCTACTTCAACGTCGATGTCGCCGTCTCAGGCCCCACCTTCAGCGCCGCAGCCGTGCCATCGCTGCGTCAATTCATGCGCGAGATCGCCGCGGAAGTTCCGTCCGCCGCCGGAGGTACCGTCGCCCAGAAATGGCGCAAGCAGGAGCAAGGCAGTCACCGTGATCCATCTGCCGCGGATATACCGTACGCGGACGACCTCCATGTGGGCGACCTCGGCTCCGGCTCCGACTACACGCCCTTCCTCGAGCACGACGGCATCCCCTCCGCCGACATCTCGTCCGACGGTCCATTCAGCGTCTACCACAGCGTCTTCGACAACTTCGACTGGTTCACCCGCTTCGCCGATCCCACCTTCGCATACATCCAGCAGCAGGCACGCTTCTTTGGCCTCGAGATACTGCACATGGCGGACGCCGATTTCCTGCCGCTCAATTACACCACCTACGCGCAGGAGATTCGCAGCTATCTCGACCAGGCCCGCCAACGTTCGCTGACGCACGACATGAAGCTCGACTTCACCGGCGCGATGTCCGCGGCCGACGAATTCGTCGCTGCCGCAGAGGCAACCCATCAACGCCAGCTCGCGCCACCAGGAGATCCCGCCGCCCTGCAGCGTGAACTCAGCACGACCGAGCGCGCCCTGCTGCTTCCCCAGGGTTTGCCGCGCCGTCCCTGGTACCGGCACAGCATCTACGCGCCAGGTGAGTTCACCGGATACGATGCCGTCGTCATTCCCGGCGTCAACGAAGCCATCGACGCAGCCGACACTCCACGCGCCCAAGCTCAGCTCGACCTGCTCGGCCAAGCCCTCATCCGCGCCGCCGCAACCCTGAACCCGGTTACTAACAGCCGCTGGTAGTCACCCTTCACTGGTTACTAATCGCCGCCTCTTCTACAACTTGCGAACTATGTTCTGGCCCGCGTGTGCTATTCAC